>QHTW01000045.1:2956-15887 GCA_003220955.1 Gemmatimonadota bacterium
GCGTCGGCCGTCAACGCACGCGGGCAGATCGTGGGCCAGAGCACCGCCAACGTCACTGCCCCCAACGCCATCGGCCTGACCATACACGCCGCCCTGTGGGACGACAACGGCATCCATGACCTCGGCACCTTGCCGGACGATTTGGTGAGCCGCGCGTTTGGGCTCAATAACGTCGGGCAGATCGTCGGCGTCAGCTTCAGGCAGGGGCTGATCACCCACGCGGTGTTGTGGACGCCAAACGAATAGGCGCCTCTACGTCACGGCGCCCGGTGGCCGCGGGGCTGTGCAACCACGACGAGCGGGATGGGAAGCGGACCGAATTGAAGCAACACCGCTGATGCACGTCGAACGCAGCAAAGTGTGGTCTATGGGATTCCTCTTGCTTCTCGCACTCGTCGGACCTCCCCTCCTCGGGTTCGGTTTGGTGGGGGGGCTGCCCCGAACTCCCTCAGCGAACGGCAACATTACCGGGTGAAGTTGTACGCCTTTGCCGCAGGCGCGCTCATCCTCATCGGTGCGTGGCGAGCAGAGCCAGGCCCGAAGCGAGCGACGTTCCTGCTCATCGCGAGTGTAAGTTCCTGCCTCTGGGGGCTGGTCGTCGTCCTGGGGATGATGGCCCCGTAAGACGTGCGTCATGTCGAGGTGCACGCCGGGCGGCTCACTCCGTAAGACAGCCAACCCGAAACGTTCGTTTTGAAGTAGGGGGCCCAAAATGTTCGGACTTCCCGAGTGGACAATCGGTGTGGGCGCCATTCTAGTTCTTGTGACGGTCCTGCAGGTCGTTTATGCGCGGCTCGTGCCTCCAGAGTATCGGCGCCGCCGCTGGAAGGGCGAGCAGTTGCAGGCGTCAGACGACATGCAGATTCGACTCGCGGAACTCGAGGAAGTGAAGCAGCGCCTCGCTGAGCTGGAAGAACGCGTTGATTTTGCCGAGCGGCTGCTGGCCAAACAACGTGAGGCCGGGCGGTTGGGGCCGTCCTGACGCTCCATCGGCTTCCATCGTTGAGCGCCTACAGCTCGCGCCGCAGCTTAGCCGCAATCCGTTGGGCGGCGCCTACCATCGGGAGGTCCCATGAAGCCATCGGTGCTAAGCATCACCGGGATCACGGTAATGGGTGTTGGGGTCGTCATCCTGTTGACAACTGGGTCGGCAGTCGCAGTTCGCGCAGGAAGTCAGACCGGTGCTGACCAATGCGCCGCGCGCCTCGCGACCTTCGACACGCTTGACTTCGACGTCTTCAGTAACCAGAAATGGCCCCGTTTGTCCGAGAGTCACGCGAACGACATCGTCGTGACGTGGCCGGATGGTCATGAGACAAACGGGATCGCCCGGCACATCGACGATCTCAAAGGCATGTTCGTCTACGCACCCAACACCAACATCGCCGTTCATCCCGTCCGGATCTGCTCGGGTGACTACACCGCGGTGACCGGGATCATGACCGGAACGTTTTCGCGTCCAATGCCGACTGGCGATGGCAAGACACGCGCCCCCACCGGCAAGTCGTTCCGGCTGGCTATGGCGACAATCGGTCACTGGAGGGGCGCTACCATGGACCACGAATGGCTCTTCTGGGACAACCACGAGTTCATGCGACAGATCGGTTTGGCCCAATGAGCACGAATGATTCTTGACCCCATGACCCCGCTGGATCCTCTCCTCGTGCTGCGCGCGACCTTCGCCTTCTGCGTGGGCAGCGCCATTATTCCCGTGCTCCACGCCGAGACGTATCTAGTCGCAGCCTCGCTCGTCGCACCGGCGGAGCTCCGCTGGCCCCTGGTCGTCGCGGCGACCAGCGGTCAGATGCTCGGCAAGGTCGGGATGTACTACGCCGGCCGGGGTATCGGCCTGATTCCGGGCGAGCGTATGCAGCGTCGACTCCGGCTGGCGGCGGCGCGCTATCGCGACAAGCGGCGGATTGGCAGCGGCCTGGTATTCGTGAGCGCGGCGTCGGGGTTCCCCCCTTTCTATCTCGTGAGCATCGCGGCGGGCACGCTCGCATTCCCACTCTTGCCGTTCATCATCTTCGGCTTCGCCGGTCGCATGATCCGGTTCGCGGTGGCCGTCTTCCTCCCTCACTGGCGAATGGCAGCGACGGCGGTCTGAGATCCGCTCCTATCAACGGAGCCCACCATGAGCATGCAGCAAGCGGATCGAATGAACGGCGTTGGCACCGGAACGCGGGCGATGCGCATCGCGAGTTGGGGCCACGCGTTTTTTGCGGCGACGATGATCGCGCTGGGAGTCTTGGGCCTGATGCAAGGCGATTTCACACCGACATGGACGGGGGTGCCAAGGAGTCTTCCCGCGCGTCAGGTACTCGCCTATCTGTGTGCCTTGATCTCTCTGGTATCTGGCGTCGGCCTACTCTTCCGGCGCGCTGCCTTCGTCGCTGCTCGTTTGCTGCTCAGCTCTTTCGTGGTTTGGATGGTGCTCTTCAGGGTGCCTCTCATCTTCCGTAGTCCTACCGCCACGGTTGCTTGGTGGGCCTCGGGTGACACCGCGGTGACGGCGGCGGCCTCCTGGGTTTTGTACGTGTGGTTCGCCGGAGACTGGGACCGACAGCACCTCGGTTTCGCCACTGGCGACAACGGTCTGCGCATCGCGAGGGTGCTGTACGGCCTGGGTTTGATCCCGTTCGGCGTAGCGCATTTTACGTATCTCGGAAGAACCGCCTCGATGGTGCCTGGCTGGCTGCCGTGGCACGTGGCCTGGGCGTACTTCACCGGCTGTGCCTTCATCGCGGCGGGCGTGGCGGTGCTCAGCGGGATTTATGCACGACTGGCAGCCACGCTTTCGACGTTGCAGTTAGGCCTGTTCACGCTGCTGGTGTGGGTACCGATCATCGTGGCACGCCCGAGCGCCACCGATTGGACCGAGTTCGTCAGTTCGTGGGTGTTGACGGCCGGCGCCTGGGTGGTTGCGGATTCCTACCGCGGCACGCCCTGGCTCGCTCGCGAGCCGGTGCGATGAATCTCGTTCTGCAAAGTACGGATCGCGTCCTGATCGAGAGCGTTCGGCTCGCGCTCGCCGGTGAGGGCATCGAGGTCGTGCTCAATGACGAGTCAGGCGCCGCCCTCCCATTTGTTCCGGTGAAGGTGCTCGTCTCTAGCGCTGACTTTGAGCGGGCTCGCGAGATTGTACGGGATCTCGCGCCTACCCCTCCATCCGCAGGCGCCCCGCCCGCGAAGCGCCGGTTTTGGAGCGTCATCCTTCTGGCGCTGGCGATCTTGCTGCTCATTCTCAGCGGCAACATCTTGCTCGGATGAGCGCGCAGTGCCGGTGGTGCGTGGCGGGAAGACCGAGCCGATGCCCGCGGCGAAGTCTGGTTGCTGGAACCCACTCAACCCGTCGCACTAGCTTCGACCCGAATTGACGTATGGCCTTTGATGAGCGGTTAGCTGAGCGAATTCGCAGCTCGCTGGGCCGGCGCAAGGGGCTCGTTGAGAAAAAGATGTTCGGCGGCATCGCCTTCCTGCTCAATGGCAACATGAGCGTCGGGGTCCACAAATCGGAACTCATCGTTCGTCTCGCACCGGAGGAGACGGATGCGGCGCTCGCTCAGGCTCACACGCGGCGCTTCGATCTGACGGGGCGGCCGATGAAGGGCTGGATTCTGGTGGAGCAGGGTGGCCTGAAGACGGAAGCGCAGCTGAGTAAGTGGGTGCAGATCGCCGCGAGGTATGCGGGTTCCCTGCCGCCAAAGTGACGAACCCGCGAAGAGTCATTGTCCACATCGGGGCGAGCGCTGATGGATACATCGCGCGAACCGACGGCGACCTCGAATGGCTGACCGCTCGCCCAGCACCAGCGGGTTTCTACGGGATCGACGCATTCATGCGATCAGTCGATACGAACGTGCTCGGGCGGAAGACCTACGAAGCGAGCCTGCGCATGGGAGCAACGTTCGATTCCAAGCGTCGAACCATAGTCTTCTCGCGTCATCCGTGTCCAAAAGCTGCTCCACCGACCGTCGAGTTCACAAACGAGTCAATTGGTGTGTTCGTGAATCGCCTTCGCAACACCCAGGGCAAGGACATTTGGCTCATGGGCGGCGGTGACATCATCGCCTCGTTTCTTGAAGCGCAGGCGATCGACGAGTTCGTTATTAGCGTCGTTCCGATATTCATTGGAGATGGCATTCCGCTTATCGCGCGACGTTACCTCCACGTCCCGTTGTCGCTTCGGTCATCCGAAACGTTTGACGACGGTGTCGTCCAGCTTCGTTACGCTGTGCAGGGCCGCGACGGTTAGGAGCGGGCGCATGCACCTTATTGAAGAGCTTGAACGGACTCGAGACGAGACGCTGCAGTGCTTCTCGCTCAACCGTGCGGACCTGGCGCGCAGCTACGCACCAGGCAAGTGGTCAGTCGCCTATATCCTGCACCACCTCTCCGATAGCGAGACCGTCTTCTTTGATCGCATCCGGCGCGTGCTCAGTGAGCCGCGTCCGGTCCTCTAGGTGATGGATCAGGATGCTTGGGCTCGGGGTCTCGACTATTCGCGCGTCCCGCTCGATATCTCCGGGCGCGTATATGAATCGGTGCGCAGCGCAATCATCTATTATGCCGGCGTGCACTATGACCGCAGCGGCCATCTCGAGTGGGTGCATAGCGTCGACGGCGTGCGCACGTTGCGGGATGAATTCGACAAGGTTGCCGCTCATAACGAGCACCACCTGACTCAAGTCAGGTTGGCGCTTGGGCGTCCAGCCGCCTAACAACCGCTTCGCCGCGCTGTTATTGATCTGCACGCATCGTGAGGTCGCCATGAAGTGGATAACTCGGGAACGTCCAAAGATTGATCGCGTCGCCTGCCCGTGGCTGATTGCTCGCTTCATCGATGAGGCACCCGAGTTCATTTTCGCCCCGGCGGGGGATGTGCGCCGGCTGGCCGGAGAACTCAAGGCGCTTCCCTTTGATATCGAGGGTGTCGAGCTTAGCCACGACGGTCCGTTGTGCTCCTTTGATGCCCTTTTAAAGAAGTATGAGCTTACCGACCCTGCGCTCGCGGAATTGGCGGTCATCGTGCGCGGCGCGGACACGGCGCGTCTCGATCTTGCGCCACAGGCCGCCGGCTTACTCGCGATCTCGCTCGGACTTTCGCACAACTTTACGGACGACCATGAGCAGCTCCGGCATGGGTTCGTGCTCTACGATGCGTTGTACGCCTGGTGCAAGGATGTGCGGAACGAGACGCACACCTGGAATCCCCAACGGGGCGTGCGGAATCACTCGCAGGCGTAAGGAGTCCCTTGAAGACATTTCCTCTATTCATCGCTGCCTGGGTCCTCGCAGGGCTCGGCGCTGTCGTGGGGTCCGTCCTGGGCAACGGTGCAGGGAAGCCTGGGTTGTTCGCCGGAGCAGTCATCGGAGGACTGGTCGGCATCGGTGCGGCCGTTTTGATCGCTGCCAAGATGCGCTGGCTTCCAGGGGCTGATCGTCTGGCAGCATTTGTGGGCGGGAGCGTCGGCTTCACGCTAGCCTCCCCGATCGCGGTGTCCAATCTCCATACTCCCATCACTCCCATGCTGATCTGCGCGCTTGCTGGCCTCGGTTCTCTGCTTGGCGTCGGTGTCGCACGCGGGTGGCGGGGAAACCGCTGACGCTCTTCAAGTGACGCGCGGGACATGTGCGCGGGTATCATTACACTAGATGGCTAGCCTTCGTGTTTTCCCGTTGATCGCGGCTATCAGCGCCGCCTGCAACAACTCGGCCGGCCCCGGGCCCGGCGACTGCTCCCCAGCGCCGGGGACGTTTTCTCCCACCGCCCCTGACTTTGTCGCCACGGTATCCCAGATCACGTACGAGAGCGGTCACAGTCCGGCAGGTTTCGATCTGGCTCAGTACGCCGTCTGGTTGATAGTCCCACCGAACACGTCTCCGAATGCTGGGGTGATCTTGGGCAGAAGCACCCCGGTGTTTGAGCGACCGCTGACTGATGGCGTGCGCCCCACCGCGGCGTGCACGATCCATGTTGGTGACATGCTCGAGGTCTGGCACGACTGGCGTTGGGCGCTGGGGGCGGCCGAGGCGCCGCCTGGCGACACACTCTACGTCCCAACACAGATCCTGGTCCGTCGCTAGCGCCCGAGGCTGACGGCGGGCGTAGATTGACGGATGCCGCGCATCCTGACCGGCCTCGCTCTGACGGCCCTCGCACCGGCGCAGCTATTCGCTCAGGTCACGGTCGGCGGACTGCGTGTCGAGTACCTCACCAACCCCATCGGCATCGACGTGGCGCAGCCGCGCCTGAGCTGGCGGATCGACAGCAACCGGCGCAACACGGTGCAGGCGGCCTATCAACTGCAGGTCGCCACCAGCGAAGCCACCTTCATGCGCGGCGCGAACCTGCTGTGGGATTCCGGGAAGATCGCCTCGAATGCATCGGTCTTCGTGAGCTACGGCGGTCCGCCCGCCGTGTCGCGGACGCGCTATTACTGGCGCGTGCGCGTCTGGGACACGGGCAGCAGCGCATCTCCCTGGAGCGCGCCGGCGTTCTGGGAGACAGGATTGCTGCAACCCGCCGACTGGACCGCCCAGTGGATCGGCCCGGCGCCAACCGCGACGGATAGCCTGCCAGCTCCGTCGCCATTGTTGCGACGGTCCTTCCGTGTCGACGACCGCGTGCGTTCCGCGCGTCTCTACGTCACGAGCCTCGGCCTCTACGAGGTCTATCTCAACGGACAGCGGGTCGGCGACCAGGTCTTCACGCCCGGCTGGACTTCGTACCGCCGGCGGCTGCAATACCAGACCTACGATGTGGCCTCGCTGCTGCGACCGGGCGCCAACGCCGTCGGCGCGATGCTGGGCGATGGCTGGTATCGGGGAAATCTCGGGTTCTTCGGCCAACGCAATCTCTATGGCCGGCGGCTGGCGCTGCGCGCGCAGCTCGAGATCCGCTATGAGAGCGGACGCACCGCCCGTGTAGTGACGGACACCGCCTGGCGGACTACGCCGGGACCGGTGCTCACCTCGGACATCTATGGCGGTGAAACGTACGATGCGCGCCGCGAGCTCGTAGGCTGGACGAGCGCGCCGTACGATGACCGCGAGTGGAAAATGATTGCGCTGCTCGATCCGCCGGCGGCTTCGCTCGTGGCGTCCCTGTCGCCGGGGGTGCGGCGCGTGCGCGAGCTGCGCCCGGTAGGCATCCGGCGCGCGCCGTCGGGTGAAACGCTATTCGACCTCGGCCAGAACTTCACCGGCTGGGCGCGTCTCAGCGTGCAAGGTCCGGCGGGGACGACGGTCACACTGCGTTTCGGTGAGGTGCTCGACCGCGATGGCAACCTCTACACTGCCAACCTTCGCGCAGCCGCGCAGACGGACCGCTACACCCTCAGGGGAAAAGCTCGCGAGGTGTACGAGCCGCATTTCACATTCCACGGCTTTCGCTATGTGGCAGCCCGAGGACTTCCCGCTCCGCTGGACTCGACGACGATCACCGGCATCGCCGTGTCGTCCGACCTCGCCCAGACGGGGAGCCTCGTGACCTCGGACTCGCTGCTCAATCAGCTGCAGCGCAACATCGTCTGGGGTCAGCGCAGCAACTTTCTTGACGTGCCGACCGACTGCCCGCAGCGCGACGAGCGCCTTGGCTGGACCGGAGATGCCCAGGTGTTCGCGCGGACCGCGGCGTTCAACATGGACGTCAACGGCTTCTTCGCGAAGTGGCTCGCGGATGTCGCGGCCGATCAGGACCCGAGCGGCAGCGTCCCGTGGGTGATCCCCAATCCCCTGGGCGGCGACTCCGTTCGCTTCGCGGGCACCGCCGGTTGGTCCGACGTCGCCGTCATCATGCCCTGGACGATGTACCTCACGTACGGCGACCGGCGCCTGCTCGAGCGCCAATACCTGAGTATGCGGGCGTGGGTTGATTACGGGCGCCGCCGGGCGGGCCCCGATCTCATCTGGCGACCGGGATGGCAGTTCGGTGATTGGCTCGCGCTCCATAGCGACGATCCATCGTATCCGGGTGCGACCACCGGCACCGATTTGATCGCGACGGCGTTCCTGGCCCATTCCACCGATCTGGTCGCGCGGGCGGGGGCGGTACTCGGGCGCGCCGACGAAGCAGCCGCCTATCGTGAGCGCTTCCGCGCGATCCGCGAGGCGTTTGACCGGGAGTTCGTGTCGAGTACGGGCCGAGTGGGCGAGAACACGCAGACGGCGTACGCGCTGGCGATCGCGTTCGATCTCTTGCCGGATTCACTGGTGTCGGCTGCCGCCGGCCGACTCGCTCGTGACGTGGAAGCGCGCGACCACCACCTCACGACCGGCTTCCTCGGGACGCCGTACCTCTTGCACGTGCTGGCCGCAACAGGGCACCTCGACGACGCGTTCGCATTGCTCACACAGCGCACCTATCCGTCGTGGCTCTATCCGATCACGCGAGGGGCGACGACGATGTGGGAGCGGTGGGACGGCATTCGGCCCGACAGCTCGTTCGAAGATCCTGGGATGAATTCGTTCAATCATTATGCGTTCGGCGCGGTCGGCGACTGGATGTATCGGAACATCGGCGGCATCGATGTCGATTCTGCGGGGCCAGGGTATCGACGCTCTCGCATCGCGCCACGACCGGGAGCGGGAGTGACGAGCGCGACGGCGTCGCTCGAAACTGTTTACGGAAGCCTGCAGTCCGCGTGGCGACTCGATGGGAAGCGATTCGTCCTCGATGTCACCATTCCGGCGAACACATCCGCACAGGTCATCCTCTGGGACGCCCGCCTCGACGACGTGCGGGAAGGCGGTATGCCGGTACGCGATGCCCGGCAGCGCGGCAAGGATGTCGTCGTGGAGCTCGGCTCGGGGCGGTATAGTTTCGTCGTGCTCGCTAGGCCTCTTTAGTTGCCTTCACCTCGTCCCACAGCTTGTCGAGCTCCTCGAGAGAAGCGCGACCCATCTCCAATCCGCGTTCCTCAGCCAGCTTCTCCACCTTTTCAAACCGATCGATGAATTTCAAGTTGGCGCGCTCCAAGGCCTGACCAGCCTCGATGCCGTGCTTGCGCGCGAGATTCACGGCGGCAAAAAGCAGATCGCCAATCTCTTCTTCGATCGTTTCCCGCCTGCCGTTTCCCGTTTCCCGTTCCAATTCCGCGGTCTCTTCCTTTACTTTCGCCAGCGGTCCCGTAGCGTCGGGCCAATCGAACCCGATCCCCGCGGCGCGTTCCTGCAGCCGAAAGGCCATGAGCAGCGGCGGCAGTGTCGGCGGCAGTCCGGCGAGCGTGCTCCGCTTGCCTCCGGCGCGCGGCTCCCGCCGCTTCACCAGTTCCCACCCGGCGTGATCATCGCGGCTCGCGCGGCCTTCGCCGAACAGGTTGGGATGTCGCCGCCACATCTTCTCTTCCAACGTGCGCGTCACGACTTCCGCGTTGAACTGGGACCGCTCTTCGGCGATCACGATCTGGAACGCGAGATGCAGGAGCAGGTCGCCCAGCTCGTCGCGCATCGCTTCTGGATCGTCGGTCTGAATGGCGTGATCGAGCTCGAGGGCTTCTTCGACGAGGTAGGGACGGAGTGTCTGGGGAGTCTGCGCGCGGTCCCATGCGCAGCGTTGCCGCAGTTCGCGCACGAGTCCCAGAGCACGTCCAAGCGCTGAATCGCCTTGCATTTAGCCTCCGGGCCGGGTATCATACCCGCGCCAGTGAGCGTGTCAACGAGAGGCGAGGCCTGGGTGGAAGTGGACGTGGACGCCCTCGTCGACAACGCCCGAACGGTAGCAAAGATAGCAGGCACGCGGCTCCTCCCTGTCGTCAAGGCGAATGCGTACGGGGTCGGAGCCGTCCTAGTATCCAAGGCCCTCGAGCAGCTCGACCCCTGGGGATACGGCGTCGCCACGATCGAAGAAGGTGCGGAGCTGCGCGCGGCCGGCATCACGCGGCCCATCCTCGTGTTCATGCCGGCGCGTGCGCGTCTGTTCGATCTGTACGACCGCCACGAGCTGACGCCAGCGCTGGGCGACGCCGGCAGCATCCTCGAGTGGACCACGCGCGGCGACCGTCCGTTCCACGTCGAGATCGACACGGGGATGGGGCGCGCCGGCGTGCGGTGGGACGAGGTGGACGAGCTGGGCGAAGCGGTCGACACGCCGTCGTTCGAAGGGTGCTTTACGCATTTTCACTCGGCCGAGCGGCGCGACGGCACCGCGGAGCAGCAGTTGGAACGGTTTCTCGGCGCCGTCGCCCGCTTGCCGCGTCGGCCGGCGCTGCTCCATGTGGCGAACAGCGCTGCGGCGGTGCGAGGCGAGCAGTTCGCCTTCGACTTGGTGCGACCGGGAATCTTTCTGTACGGCGGTGCGCCGGCGGATGGTTTGCCCGAGCCACGCCCCGTGGTGAGTGTCCGGGCGCGCGTGCTGAGCGTGCGGCGCATCCGTCGCGGTGAGAGCGTGAGCTACGATGCCAGCTGGACGGCACCGCGCGACACCGTGGTCGCCACGCTCCGCTGCGGGTACGCCGACGGGTTGCGCCGCATGCTGGGGGCGACCGGAAGGGCCTGCGTGTTGCTGCGCGGACAACGCCGTCCGATCGTGGGATTTGTGCAGATGGATATGGCGCTCGTCGACACCGGAACACTGGAAGTGCAGGTGGGCGATATCGCGACCATCGTGGGCGAAGACGCGACGCAGCGCATCACCCTGAAGGAGATGGCTGAGTGGAGTGGTGAGGTGCCACACGAGTTTCTCACCGGGCTCGGCGCGCGCTTGCCGCGAATTCCGGTGTGAAATACGGCACCGGGCGCGCGGCGATCATCGTGTTGGATGGGCTGGGCGCCGGGTCGGCGCCGGACACCGCGGCGTATGGCGATGCGGGATCGGACACGCTGGGCAACGTCGCTCGCGCCGTCGGTGGCCTGAAGCTTCCGAATTTGGAACGGCTGGGACTGGGACGATGCCACGAGGGTTCCACAGTCTTCGGATTGGAGTCCGGTGTGAGTCCCACGGCCGCGTACGGGATCGCGCGGCCGGCGTCGGCGGGAAAGGACAGTACGACGGGGCACTGGGAACTCTGCGGCGTGCTGCTGGAGAAGCCGTTTCGGACGTACCCGCACGGCTTTCCGGTTTCGCTGTTGGACGAGTTCGCGCGACGCACGGGGCGCGGCTGGCTGGGCAACAAGGCGGCGTCCGGAACGGCGATTATCGACGAGCTGGGCGCCGAGCATCAACGCACCGGGAAGTGGATCGTCTATACGTCCGCGGATTCGGTCTTTCAGATCGCGGCACACGAGCAGACGCTGCCGTTGGGGGAGTTGTACCAGGCCTGTGGGGTCGCGCGGGATCTGTTGACCGGCGAGCACGCCGTCAGTCGCGTCATTGCCCGGCCGTTCGAAGGGAGGGCGGGAGACTACCGCCGCACACCGCGGCGCAAGGATTTTTCGATCGCGCCGACGGGAACGACGCTGCTGGATCTGATGGCGGACGCGGGCGTCGAGCGCATCGGCATCGGCAAGGTGGACGACCTGTTCGCGGGGCGAAACATCAGGAGCGACCACACCCCGACCAACGCCGATGCCTACCAGCTCATCGAGCGGGCGCTCGACACGCTCGAAACGGGATTTGTCTTCGTGAACGTGATCGAATTCGATCAAACGTGGGGGCACCGTAATGACGTGCCGGGGTTTCACCAGGGTCTCAAAGAGTTGGATGCATGGATTCCGCGCTTGCTGGCGCGGCTGCGACCGGACGATCTCGTGATGCTCACGGCGGATCACGGCAACGATCCGACGACGCCGTCGACCGATCATTCGCGCGAGGTCGTCCCCGTCCTCGTCGTGGGTCCCAGCGTGCATCCCGTCCCGTTGGGAACGCGGCGGACGTTCGCCGATCTGGGGCAGACCGTCGCGGAGTACTTCGGCCTGCCGGCGCTCGCCGCGGGAACGTCGTTTCTCGAGGACGTTGCGGCATGAGCGATCTGGTGAAACGAGCGCGTGAGGCAATGCGCCACGCCTGGGCGCCCTACAGCAGTTTTCACGTGGGAGCCGCTATCGAAGCCGGGGACGGGAAGATATACGTCGGCTGTAACGTGGAAAGCGCGTCGTATGGGCTCACGATCTGTGCGGAGCGCATGGCCCTGGGTGCCGCCGTCGTGGGTGGCGCGCGCCAGCTGAAGCGCATCGTGGTCACGACCGATGTCGATCCGCCCGCGGCACCATGCGGGGCGTGTCGCCAGCTGCTTGCGGAATTCGGCCTCGGTCTGGAAGTGACTGCCGTCGGACCGTCCACGGAGAAACGCTGGACGCTGGCGGCGCTGTTACCGGATGCTTTCACGAAGGAGACGCTGGATCGGTGATGAGTCGATGCGGTTGGCTCGTGCTCTTGGTTGCCGCGGCGGCGTGTACGGAGAATGCGACCGCGCCCGGCGTTTGCCCCACCTTCTGCCCGAGCGGATCGATCAGCATTCAGGATACGATCTTCGCCGCCATCATCGGGCGCGATTCGTCGTTCTCCGGCTACCTCCAAGGCTACCAGTCGACCCTCATGACCGCGGCGGACAGTCCTGGCGTGGTCGACAGCCGGCCGTTTTTCACCTCACAGACGATGATCACGCGCATCGCGCCCAAGGCGGGCGATACGACGACCGTGCCGCTCGTGGTGGACTCGATCCGCCTGCGGCTCATCGTCGCGCGTCGCGACAAACAGGCGACGAACCTGCGCCTGAAGCTGTTCCCGCTTCCCGTCACGGTGGACTCGACCTGGGATTTCGCGTCGCTCGATCCGTATTTCACCGCCCCGCCGGTCGACAGCGTCAGCATCAGCCGCCTGCTCGCGACTGCTGGGACCACCGATACCGCGATCACGCGATTTTGGAGAACCGTCTGTTCGGCGTGCATCGACTCCGTTCGGGTGGATAGCGCCGGCAACGTGCTGTTGATGCAGGCGGACTCGTCGGTCATCGTGTACGTGAAGCTCGATACCTTGGAGGCCCCGCTCAGC
>QHTW01000057.1 GCA_003220955.1 Gemmatimonadota bacterium
AAACGTGATTGCGCTCGCGGCCGGGATCCTCGAAGGACTGGGGCTCGGCTTCAATACTCGGGCCGCGCTGATCACGCGCGGCCTCGCGGAGATGACGCGCCTCGGCGTGAAGTTGGGGGCGCAGCCCCTGACCTTCGCGGGGCTGGCGGGAATGGGAGACTTGATCCTCACCGCGACCGGCGCGCTGTCGCGCAACCGCACCTTGGGCGTCGCGCTGGGGCAGGGGAAGACCCTGGAGCAGGCGCTCGCGGGGAAGCCGGCCGTCGTGGAGGGCGTCAACACGACCCGGACGGCTGTCGCGCTGGGCGAGCGTCACGGCGTTGAGCTGCCGATCGCCCGCGAAGTCGCCAACGTGCTGTTTCAGAACAAGCCGCCGCGCCAAGCCGTGAGCGACTTGATGGAACGCGAGCTGAAAGCGGAGAGCCGATGAGCAGCGGAACGCCGCCCCCCCAGCCCGTTCAAGAGTTCTTCTCGATCGGCGAGGTCTGCCAGCTCACCGATCTCAAGCCGCACGTGCTCCGGTACTGGGAGAGTCAGTTCCGCTTCCTGAATCCCGCCAAGAACCGCTCGGGCAATCGCGTCTACCAACGGCGCGAGATCGAACTGATCATGCTCGTGAAGCATCTGCTCTACACCGAGAAGTACACGATCGAGGGCGCGCGGCAGAAGATCGAGCAGTATCGCCGCTCGGGCGAGCTCAAGCCCGAAGCGCGGCGGGCCCTCGCCACCGAAACGGTCAAGGAACTCCGCGCCGAGCTCAAATCGGTGCTCGGCATTCTCGAAGGGAGTTGACGTGCGGGTCGCGGTTATCATTCCCGCATTCCAGGCAGCAGCCACGATTCGCGATATCATTTCCCGCACTCACGCGACCTTGTCCGCGGCGGAGATCATTGTCGTGGACGACGGCTCCACCGATGGGACACGAGCCACAGCCGGCGATGTCGCGATTGCTCATGACCAGAACCGCGGCAAAGGGGCGGCACTCCGCGACGGTGTGCGCGAGGCGCTTGCACGCGGCGCGTCCGTTCTGGTTACCATTGATGCCGACGGGCAGCACCCGCCCGAGGAGATTCCACGACTGCTGCAACCGATTCAGCAAGGACGAGCCGATTTCGTGTTAGGCGCGCGTAAGCGTGACCGCGTCATGCCCTTGTCTCGCCGCTTCACCAACTGGCTCTCGGCAACGCTGGCGTCGCGCATCAGCGGCCAGCAGGTCCGGGATGCGCAAACGGGGTTTCGGGCCTTTACGCGTGAGGTGGCGCAGCGGGTGCAGCCGGCGGGGGATCGCTACGAATACGAGGCGAACTTCTTGCTCGATGCGCTGCAAGCGGGCTACCGGGTGGCCTCGGTCGAGGTGCCCACGATCTATGGATCGCACAGTCATTTCCGGGGGTGGAGCGATACGTGGCGCATGGCGCGCGCATTCGCCCGCCATGCCGGCCGGATCGTAGCGGGAGCGACGTGACGGCACCCAGGATGACCGGTTTGCGGATCCTCGTCTCCAACGATGACGGCGTGCTGGCGCCGGGGATCGCGCTGCTCGCGGATGTTTGTTCCACGGTGGGGCAGGTCACCGTCGTCGCTCCCGACCGCGAGCAAAGCGGCACATCGCATTCTCTGACGCTGCATCGGCCGTTGCGCGCCCATCGGCGATCCGATGGAGCGTTTCAAGTCGACGGCACGCCCACCGACTGCGTGCTGCTCGCGCTCGGCGCGCTCATGCCTGAAGGCCCGAATTGGGTGATATCAGGCGTGAACCACGGTCCGAACATGGGCGAGGACGTGCTCTATTCGGGCACCGTCTCGGCGGCGATGGAGGGATTGGCCGCCGGGGTCCCCAGTATCGCGATCTCCTACGGCAGTTTCGACCTCGAGCATCTCGAAAGCCACCGCGAAGGGCTCGAGCGCCTCATCCAGCGCATCGTGCGCGTCGAGAACTTTCCTGGGGAGACGCTGCTCAACATCAACCTCCCGCCGATCCCGGGCGATCAAGTGAAAGGTGTGAAGGTGACGAACCTGGGGAGCCGAGTCTTTCACGAAGAGATCGCGACGATGAAAGACCCGTGGGGGCGGGAAGTCTTTTGGATCGGTGGGGGACGCGTCACGTGGTCTGGTGGCTCCGACTCGGACTTTCAGGCAGTCAAGGACGGGTACATCTCCGTCACGCCGCTGCACGTCGACCTGACCAACTACAAGCTGCTGGAAGTCGTCGGGAAGTGGGACCTCGGCAGGTGAGCGAAGGAGCGAGCCGTGACACCTATGGCGGCTATCGCGCGCGGCTCGTGGAGCAGCTGCGCGCTCAGGGTATTCATGACCTCGCCGTGCTCCGCGCCTTCGCGGCAACGCCCCGTCACCTGTTCGTGCCCGAGGCGGTACGGCATCGCGCCTACGAGGACGCCGCGCTGCCGATCGGCGTGGGGCAGACGATTTCCCAGCCCTGTACGCAGGCCCGATACCTGGAGGCCCTTGGCCTCTCCGGCAAGGAGCGCGTGCTCGAGATCGGCACCGGGTCGGGGTACCAGACCGCCTTGTTGGCCGCGCTCGCCGATCAAGTATTCACGATCGAGCGCATGCGCCCGCTCGCCGAAGCCGCCCAAGCGGCGCTGCGCGCCGCAGGTATCACCAACGTGTCGGTGTTGGTTGGCGACGGCACACTGGGATGGAGCGCCTACGCCCCATACCACGCGATTCTGGTGGCTGCCGGAGGTCCCGAGATTCCCCCGCCGCTCGCCGAGCAGCTCGCGTCCGGCGGCCGCATGGTCATCCCCTTAGGCGCCAAAGGCGCTCAGACGTTGACGTTGGTGCGCCGGACCGCCGAAGGAATCCGCACGTCGCCGATTGGCGAGGCCCGCTTCGTCCCGCTGGTCGGCGAGCACGGCTTCGATGCTTGAGCGGTTCACCGCGTGGCTGCTCCAGACGCTGCTCGATCTCGGATATCCCGGGATCATTGCGCTCATGGCGCTGGAGTCGTCGATTCTGCCGGTGCCGAGTGAGTTGGTCATGCCGCCGGTGGGGTATTGGGCCGCCAAGGGCCAGATGAGCTTCCCGCTGGCCCTGCTCTGCGGTGTCGTGGGGAGCGTCATCGGCGCGCTGGCGAATTACTACGGGGCACAGCTGATCGGCCGGCCGCTGATCCAGCGGTATGGCCGATACGTGCTGCTCAGCGAGAAGAATCTGCTGCGCTCCGAAAGATTCTTCGCGCAGCACGGCGAGATCAGCACGTTGATTGGCCGGCTGTTCCCCGTGATCCGGCATGTGATTTCGATCCCGGCGGGCCTGCATCGCATGCCGTTACCGAAGTTCATCTTGTACACGGCCGCCGGCGCCGCCGTGTGGTGTGCGATTCTCACCTGGATCGGCTATTTCCTCGGCCAGCATGAAGCGGTGCTGCGCAGCGAGGAGATCCATCGGTACGCCACCAGGGCCGTGCTCGTGTTGATACCGCTGACGCTCGTCGGCGTTGGGATTTACGTCCTCCGTCGTCGACGTCGAAAGTGAGCCTCCGTCGCTGGATTATCCGCGGGCGAGTTCAGGGCGTGGGGTTCAGGTGGTTTGTCATGCGCGAGGCGCAGCGGCTCCAGCTCGGCGGCTTCGCCTGCAACCTCCCGGATGGATCGGTTGAAGTCGTTTCTCAGGGACCTGAGGCGGCACTCGAGCAGCTCGAGGAGCGGCTGCGGCGCGGCCCCTCGCACGCGCGCATCGACGACGTCCAACGAGTTCAAGTTCCAGGTGAACTGGACATTCCGAGGTCCTTTGATATCAGATAAATCGACGGTCGTCGACGAGCTCAGGCGCACGATTCGCGACGTCAACAACTTTCCCAAGCCCGGGATCGTCTTCAAAGACGTGACGCCGGTGCTGCTCGATGCCAGGCTGTTCGCGCGGACGGTTCAACTGATGGCGGAGCCCTACCGCGACGCGCGCATCACGCGCGTGGTCTCGATCGAATCGCGCGGTTTCCTGTTCGGTGCGCCGATCGCGCTCGAGCTCGGGGCAGGGCTGGTGCCGATCAGGAAGCCGGGGAAGCTCCCCGCCGCCACGCAGCGGATCGAATACGCCTTGGAGTACGGCACCGATGCCCTCGAAATGCACCATCATGCCGTCCAGCCGGGGGATAGAGTGATGGTCGTTGACGACGTGCTGGCTACGGGGGGCACGGCCAACGCGGCGGCGCAGCTGGTGGGGGGCACCGGTGCGGCGGTCGTCGGATTCAGTTTTTTGATCGAGCTGGACTTTCTGAAGGGACGGCAGCGCCTGCAGGGAAGACGCGTCGAGGCCTTGCTGCACTACGCCTAACTCGCGTAGATTTGCTCGCTTACGCCCCCCCGGACGAGCCCCTGTAGCTCAGGTGGATAGAGCAGCGGTTT
>QHTW01000058.1 GCA_003220955.1 Gemmatimonadota bacterium
CGTGGCGATCACCGGACCGAGCTCGCGAGGGGCACGCGCGAGACGATCGAGCAAGCCCCGGCGTGTCGTCCGCGACTCCGAGGCGCCCAGCACATCGAGCAGCGGCTCGAATGCGTCGACCTGGAGCCGCGGCAGCACGCGATCCAGCGTGATGAAGTCGGGCGGCTCGTTGCTCGCCAGCTGACGCACGACGTCCGGCGATGTCACGCGTGTCCAGAGCGGGGCCATATCGGCCCGGACGGGCGCGCGCCCGGAGGACGCATCGGCGGAGGCGGCGAGCACATCGACCAGCTCGCCAACGTGGTGCTCGGCCACGAGTCGCTCGACCGCACGCCAGGCGGCGAACCCCAGCGCTCCGGTTTCAACCGCCGTCTGGACGATGCGCAACGGCTCGGCGGCCTGTTGCCCGTCGTTGCGCGGGATCGCACCGGGCGAAGCGGCGGCCATTTTCTGCAGCGCGCGCCCGTAGCCGTCGGGATTGGGATCGTCCAGCGTCCAGCCGTGCAGCAGATCGCGCACCTGATCGCGCAATGCCTCGTCCGCCCGCGCGCGCTTCTCGGCGGGTCCCTGCTCCGCATGTTGCGCCAGTTTCGACAACATCCGCACCAGCGGATCGGAGATAGTTCGGTGGGATGCATCCGCCATCGCGCGCACGATGTCGAGCACCGCATCGACCGCCAGTCCGTGCGTCGCATCGATCGCGAACTTGGTGCGCTGCGCGCTATCGCCTCCCATTTCGATCAGGCGGCGCAGCGTCGCTGGTTGCAGCGCACCGACCAGCTTGGACGTGCGGCGGCGCAGCGCCACCGCCTCCGCCCCGCCGGTATGCTTCAACGCATCCGCAATCTGGAGGAGATATCCAACGATGACCTGATCGTACGCCGCGCTGTGCTGGTTTTCATCGATTGCTTTGGCAATGACGGCCGGCTCGGTTGGCGGCGGGGGCGCTTCATCAGCGGCAAGCGCGTCGGCCGTGAGTGCGGCGCGCGCGAGTCCCACCCACAGCTGCGCGCCGCGGAGTCCGTGCTCCTCGCCTCCTTCGTCCTCCTGCAGCAGCTCGAGCCGCTCGTACGTGACGGGATGCAGCCGGATGTGATCCCAGGCGCGGAGCTGCTCCGGGGGTCCTAGCCCCAGCGGCTCGCCAGAGCGATCGGCCTCGATGGCCAACGTTTTCAGCACGTCGGTGACTTCATTCGCCCGTAGCCCGCGATGGAATGTGACGGCGCCGAGGTGATGGCGATGCAGGCGACCGGCGAGGTCGGCGAGGAGGGGATTCTTTGGATCGGTCGCCACGCCTTCGATGACGAGTTGTTGCCGGGCAACCCCGAGCGCGAGGCTGCCGCGGCCTTCAAAGAGATGCTCGGCGCGGCGGGCGACACCGGCGGCGGCCGGGGCAAGTGACGGATGCCCCTCCGGATACATCGCGTGCTTGTGGAGGGATATCGAGAGCTCGATGAGGAAATCGGCCAACTCTCGCGAGAGGGCCGCCTTTTCCGAAGGGACGGTCATGGGCCCCCAAAATAGTGCTCCCCCCCATGCGGACCATCACACGAGGGGGAGCCTAGGGTTTTTCCTAGCCGTCTAAACGTCTAGACGCCTAGCCTTTAGTACATTCCACCCATACCGCCGCCGGGCATCGGCGGAGCCTTTTCCTTCTCTTTCTTCTCCACCACGACGCACTCGGTCGTGAGGAGCAGGCTCGCGATGGACGCGGCATTCTGCAAAGCGGTCCGGGTGACCTTGGTCGGGTCGATGACGCCGGACGCGACCAGGTCCTCGAACTTATCGGTCTGGGCGTTGTAGCCGAAGTTCTTGTCCTTCGACTCCTTCACCTTGCCGACCACGATAGCGCCTTCCGCGCCCGCGTTCTGGGCGATGATGCGGATCGGCTCCTCGAGGGCCCGGCGCACGATCTCGATGCCGGTCTTCTCATCGTCATCGTGACCCTTGGTCTTGTCCAGCGACTTCTGGCACCACAGCAGCGCCACACCGCCGCCCGGCACGATGCCTTCCTCGACCGCCGCGCGGGTCGCATGCAGCGCGTCCTCGACACGGGCCTTCTTCTCCTTCATCTCGGTCTCGGTGGCCGCACCCACGTTCAGCACGGCGACGCCGCCGGCGAGCTTCGCCAGCCGCTCCTGCAGCTTCTCTTTGTCGTAATCGGACGTGGACTTGTCGATCTGAGCCTTGATCTCTGCCTTGCGGCCCTCGATCTGATCGTCCTTGCCCTTGCCATCGACGAGCGTGGTGTTGTCCTTATCCACGATGATGCGCTTGGCACGGCCGAGATCGTTGAGCGTAGTGTTCTCGAGCTTGAGACCCAGCTCTTCCGAAATGACCTGGCCGCCGGTGAGAATCGCGATGTCGCGCAGCATCTCCTTGCGACGGTCACCGAAGCCGGGCGCCTTGACGGCGGCGACCTTCAGTGTGCCGCGGAGCTTGTTGACGACCAGCGTCGCCAGCGCCTCACCCTCGACATCCTCAGCCACGATCAGCAACGGCCGGCCCGACTGCGCCGCCTTCTCGAGCACCGGCAGGAGGTCCTTCATCGTCGAGATCTTCTTGTCGTAGATGAGGACGTAGGCATCCTCGAGCGTAGCTTCCATCTTCTCAGGATCGGTGATGAAGTAAGGCGAGAGGTAGCCGCGATCGAACTGCATCCCGTCCACCGTCTCGAGCGTGGTCTCGAGGCTTTTGGCCTCCTCGACCGTGATGACGCCGTCCTTACCGACCTTATCCATCGCGTCGGCGATCTTGTCGCCGATTTCAGAGTCGCCGTTGGCGGAAATCGTGGCGACCTGCTTGATGTCTTTCCGTCCCGACGTCGGCACCGAAATCTTCTTCAGCTCAGCGACGACAGTCTCGACGGCGTTCTCGATGCCGCGCTTCAAGGCCATCGGGTTGGCGCCGGCCGTGACCGACTTCAGACCTTCGCGGTAAATCGCCTGCGCCAATACGGTCGCCGTCGTGGTGCCGTCGCCCGCGAGATCGGACGTCTTGGTCGCCACTTCCTTCACCATCTGCGCGCCCATGTTCTCGATCTCGTCGTCGAGCTCGACTTCCTTCGCGACCGTGACGCCGTCCTTGGTGACGGTCGGGCTGCCGAACTTCTTGTCGATGACGACATTCCGGCCCTTGGGGCCGAGCGTCACCTTCACCGCATCGGCCAACTGGTCCACGCCGCGCTTCAGGCGCGCCCGGGCCTCGGTGCTGAACTCCAGAAACTTGGCTGCCATGTCTGTGCTTCCTCCCTAGAGGCTGCTTACGCGAGCTTCGCGATGACGTCCGCTTCTTTGATCAGGATGATCTCTTCGTTGTCCAACTCGATCTGCGTGCCGCTGTACTTGCCGTAGACCACGCGATCCCCGACCTTCAGCTCCATGGGAATCGTCTCACCCTTCTCCCGCCGCCCCGGTCCCACGGCGATGACTTCGCCCTGGATCGGCTTCTCTTTGGCGGTATCGGGGATGTACAGCCCACCCTTCATCGTTTCGGTCTCCTCCATCGGCCGAATCGCGACGCGATCCGCCAATGGATAGACCTTGAACTTCGCCTTCGTTGCCGTTGCCATCGCCTGAAGCCTCCGTAACTCTTTGATTTGATTATCTGTTAGCACTCGCTGGTGGTGAGTGCTAATTGGACGACGGGGGGAATCTCTCCCGCCTGCAGCGTCATGTCAAGGGGCCAGGGCCCGCACGGCCGCCACGGCTCGGGCGCGCTGGGTCGACATGGTGGAGTCCAGCTGAATCGTGGCGGCGCTGACGACAGCCCCGGAACGGGTATCGGCCAGGCGAAGGTGAAACCAGATGGGTTGGCCGGGGCCCGGATCGCTATACGTGAAGTAGAAAAGGGCCGCTGTGCGGCCGCTCCCTCCGCGGACCTTCGCCCGCACCTTCACGCCGCGCTCGCGGAGGGCGCGCGCCA
>QHTW01000059.1:0-2983 GCA_003220955.1 Gemmatimonadota bacterium
TCGGCGATCTTGTATTCGCCCGG
The DNA here is from genome assembly GCA_003220955.1 of Gemmatimonadota bacterium. Lineage (GTDB taxonomy): Bacteria > Gemmatimonadota > Gemmatimonadetes > Gemmatimonadales > GWC2-71-9 > 20CM-2-65-7. The sequence continues at coordinate 24 of QHTW01000059.1, forward strand.
GATGCAGTTCGCCGCGGCGTTCTTGAGATAGCAGGCATCCCCCGTTTGCCAAAGGCCAGCCACGCGGTAGCCGTAGATGCTCCCGAGCGGTTGTCCGAGGCGGACGAGGTAGACGTCACCCGGCCCGAAAAAATTGCCGGTGCGTGGCGTCAATGTGAGCTGCTGAATCGGGACGCGGTTGCCGCTGGCGTCGAGACCCGTGCCGAGGTCCACGACCCGGTTGCGGTTGCGGGCGACGTTGAGCGAGCTCTGCCACCGGAACGCGCCACGCGCCACGTTGACCGTGGACAACGACATCTCGACGCCGGTGTTGCGCACCGATCCGATGTTGCGGAGCTGGCTGGTGTATCCGGTGGTGGATGGGACCGTGACCGAGAGCAGCAGGTCGGTCGTCTTCGCCCGGTAGGCGTCCACGGTGAGCGACACGCGGCCGGCGAGGAGCGACGCATCGATGCCGACGTTGAGCTCCGCCTTCTTCTCCCACTTGAGGTCCGGGTTCGGCATGTTGCCCGAAGGGGCGAGCGCGGGGATCTCCGTGGCCCCCGACGAATACCACGCGATGCCGAGCGACGACAGCGACTGATACGGGCCGACCGCCTGATTCCCGACCTGGCCGTAGCTCACGCGCAGCTTCAGGTCGTCGAGGAGCGACTGGTGCTGCATGAAGCCTTCGTCCGAGACCCGCCAGGCGAACGCGCCGGACGGGAACAACGCCCACTTGTGGTTCGCGCCGAACACGCTGGAGCCGTCGCGACGCGCCGTGAACGTGAACAGATATTTGTCGCGGACGTTGTAGGTCGTGCGGCCCAGGTACGAGAGGATCGCCGATTCGGTGACGCCGCTGCCCGGCGGAATGAGCTGCGAGCCCGTGCCGAGATTGTAGATGCTGGTTTCGTCGGTGGGAAAGTTCGCCCCGTTGGCCGTCACGGCCTCGGTATGGAAGGTCTGCACCGAGAAGCCGCCCAGCACCTCCAGGTTGCCCGGACCGAGGTCGGGACGGCGGTATGTCACGATGTTCTCGTTCGTCAGGTCGCGGACCTGGCTTGCGTTGATGAAGCCGGAGCCGCCCGCGCCGCCCGCGAGGATGCTGCGCGGCGCGTAGAAGCCGATGTTATTGAACTGGAAGTTCCCGCCGAACGTGCTCCGCACGCTCAATCCCGACGCGACGTCGAGCTCGGCGTACGCGCTGCCCAGCAGGCGCGCGAACGTGTTCTGGTCCTTCAGCTCGTGGGCACTGGCCACCGGATTTGGCACCGGCTCGGTCGTCGGCGACTGCTTGATCCAGTTGCCGGTGGAATCGCGCGGCGCCTGGAATGGGGCGAACTGCATCGCCGCCTCGATCCCGTTGGCGCTGTTGCCGAGCGAGCCATTCTCCTGCGCGGGGGCGTTCCGGGAGGCCCGCGTAAGATTCAGGCTGCTGCCGACGCGAAAGCGGCTGCGCACGTCACTGTCCAGGTTGAGTCGGATGCCAAAGCGCTGGAAGTCGGAGCCGATCTCGATCCCATCCTGCCTGCCGTAATTGCCGCTCAGCAGATAGCGGAGCCGCTGGTCGCCGCCGGAAAACGTGACGGCCTGATTCGTTTGACCGGCCGTTCGCAGCAGCATCGCCGGATAGTCGTAGGTCTGCGCCGCGGCAATCTGCGCGGCGGTGTAGAGCAGGCTGCGATTGGCGTTGGCCCGGGCTTCGTTCGTAATCGTCATGAAGTCCGGGGCGCTCAGCACCGGGATCGTGTTTGCGATCTTTTGAATCCCGTAGCTCGATTCCACCGTGAGGCGGCTGTCGCCGCGCCGGCCGCGCGTGGTGGTAATCAGCACCACGCCGTTCGCTCCCCGCGCCCCGTAGATCGCGGTGGCGGAGACGTCTTTCAGGACATCGATCGACGCAATCTCGTTGGCGTCGATCGAAATCAGCGGATTGTCCTGGGGGTTCGAAGAGCCGGTCCCCTGCAGCGCCGGGACGCCGTCGATCACGTACAACGGCTCGCCGTTCGCCGTGATCGAGCCCGTCCCGCGGACGCGGACGCGAAGCCCGCCGCCGGGGAGCCCGGTGTTGGAGATGACCTGGACGCCTGCCGCCTTCCCCTGGAGCCCACTGCTGAGCGTAACCGTCGGAGCGGCAGCGGTCTTGAACTGATCGCTCGAGATCGACGCCACGGCCCCCGTCAGGTCGCGCCTTTCGACGTTGCCATAACCGATCGCGACGATGGGATTCAGCTCGATGGCGCTCGCGTGCAGGCGCACGTCTGCCGCGGTCTCCTGGCCGTCCTGGATGAGCACCGTGGTGTCGCTGGGCGCGTACCCCAGCGCGCGAGCGCGGAGCCGGTAGCTTCCTGGCGGCACCTCGGCGATGGCGTAGTGGCCGTCGGCGTCGGTCCGCGTCGCGAAGCGCGTCCCGACCAGCGCGATGTCGGCACTCGGCAGAGCCGCACCGTTGACGTCGTCCCGCACGGTCCCCGCGACCGATCCGGTCTGGCGGGCCACTCCGCCGCGCCCATGCCCCCTCATGACGAGCAGGATCTGGCCGGTACGATCGACGGTCGGGACGGCGCCGGTGCCGTGGAGCAGCGAGTCGAGGGCCGCCCGGACCTGTACCGCGTCGAGCTGCAGGGACACGGTTCGATCGAGCGGGACCACGCGCCCCGAGTACGCGATGCGCACGCCGGCCCGGCGCGCTACTTCCTCGAGCGCGTCCTTCAACGGCACTCCGCCCAGGGCGAAGCTCACCGTACGATCGAGCGGGGAGGGCGCCTGCGCGGCACACGGGCGCGACGCCGCGGCGCCTCCGACGAGAATGCTGGCCAATACCAACACGGGGCGCATAGTCACTAGTCCTCCATACGAGAGTGCAGCGGAGCAACGGGAATCAGCTGGACCGACCGTCCAGCGCGCGTCATGCGGGCGTCCAGCACCCGGGCCAAGGCCGTCAGCGCTTCGTCGGCTGACTCAGGACCGAAAGAAAT
>QHTW01000059.1:3005-10949 GCA_003220955.1 Gemmatimonadota bacterium
CTCCAGGTCGTACCAGCGGCCGAGCTGCGCGCTCACGCCGCTGAGCGGCGCCTCGTGAAACCACAGCACGCCGCGAGTCCACGACACGTACCGCGCCACGGGGATGCCGCGCGTCCGGGTCACCGTGCCCCCGGCGTCGATCACGCCGCGATCGCGCGGGTGCAGTGTCAGCGGCGACGCGGTGCCGGTGCGTGCCGCGGGACGCAGCACGACGCGACCTTCAGCCACTACGACCTGAAGGTGCTCCTCCCGGTAGGCGCGCACGTCAAATTGGGTACCGAGGTCTTCGGTGGTGCCGCGCGCCGTTTGGACCACGAAGGGTCGCGTAGCATCGTGCCGCACGACGAAATACGCTTCTCCCTCCAGCTCGACGGCGCGCTCACGCACGCCGTACTCGCGCGGCAGGCGCAGCCGCGAGTCGACGCTCAGCAGGACGCTCGTGCCGTCCAGTAAGGTGAGTTGCGATCGTTGCCCCGGCAGGGTGACGTACTCACGGAACGGAGGGAGCGGCGGCCGGCGCCAGACGACGACGCTGCCGGTGACGAGCACGATCGTCGCCGCGATCCACGTCCACGCGGGCGGGATTCCCAAGCGGGACAGCGCGGGGAATCGGGCGCGCCGCAGACGCTCGCGGGCGCGCGCGAGGTCCCAGGAGCGCCGGTCGAGGAGCGCGACCCGTCTTGGGTCGGCGGTGATCCAGGCCTGGACGGCGGCCGCTTCATCGGGAGCGCAATCGCCCTCGAGGTAGCGGAGAATGTCCGACTCATCAAACGCGTCGCGCATGGGGGTTGCCTGTCCAGAACCCCTAAACCGGCCGGAAGTATGAAGGCCAGGCTCTCCTTGAGTCGCACCGTGGCGCGCCACATCTGCGACTTCACGGTGCCGAGCGACACACCGGTGCGCGCGGCGATCTCCTGGTAGCTCAACTGGTCGCGGCGGCGTAATAGGAAGATTTCGCGGCAGCGCTCCGGAAGCGCGGCGATCGCCTCGTCCACCGCCGCGCGGAGCTCACGCCGGCAGTAGAGATCCTCCGGCGTCTCCGCGGCGGGCGGCTCTTCACGACGGGCGCGCTCGATCCAGGCGGTGACGACGTGCCGGTGGCGTAGGTATTTGAGGGCGCGGTTGCGCACCGCCACACACAGGTACGCGCGGTTGAGGCGCAGCTCGTCGCGTGGTCCGCGAGTGTTCCAGAGATGCAGAAACAGATCCTGGACCAGGTCTTCCGCCGCATCCGCCGACCCAACGAGCCGGAGGACGTACTCGCATAGATCGACGTAGCATGTTTCGAATGCCGATTCCCAGGTGCGGGACCGGCCGAAGGAACGGCGGGCGTTGGGAGACGGCTCCCAGATCGGCATTTGGCGACAGGGACGAGTGTGTAGCGCGCGTGCGACAGTCGGGACGCGCTCGACACTCCGTTTTACCCCGCGCCGTTGGGATCGGCTCTCTTGTAACGCCGATGGGACCGGCGAGGTGAGGTTTGGGTGACGCAGTGACGGCAGGGCTCGCACCGCGGGTATCGGGAGTGGCGTCAAAGCGAAAGGAAGAGACAATGCGAACGCTAGAAACGATCCCGACGCTGGCCATCGTGCTGCTCGCGGCGGGCTGCGGTGCGGACGCGCCGACCGACCCGCCCCCCCACCCGACTTTCGGACATCTCGTCGCGCGGGACTCGCTTACCATGGTGGACGGCTCGACGCTGCCCTGTTGCGCGGACTCGTCCGGGGGCCACGAGGTCAGCTTAACGGGCGGCACGCTCAAGTTCTACGGTCCGGCGAACTACACCGATACCGTCTTCACACCGGCCGGCCCAATGGCCCGGGAATGCGTGCAGGGGGTCCCCAACGGCGCGCACATAGCGATCAACGGTCTCGTGACCCTGCCGGACGGCACCTCATATCTGATCTTCGGGTGCTCGGCGGGGACCTATGCGCTCGTCGTCACGCGGCAGCCTTTCGTCGTGGAGGACACGGTGTCCGAGGGAGCGTATTCCTGGAAGCGGGACACCCTCACCCTCGTGGACTCGGGCGATCCGCGGCGCTTCCACACGTCCCTGGCGGGCGCGATGGTCACGGTGTCGGCTCCGGATCACCAGTACGTGTTCGAGGCGGTGCGGCGGTACTGAACGCCCGGTTTTGTTCTGACACCGCTTTGGTTTGCGCGGACCGCCGTCGCTCATAGGTCGAGATCGTACCACTGGTCTCGTCATAGGCGAACAGCTCGCCGAAACGTGCCCAGCCGACGAACGTCTCGAACACCTTCTCGTAGTTTTCCTGCGGCATCCGCAGCACGATCGTCTCCAGCACGAAGTCGCGGTCGATCACATGTTTCCGCTGCTTCCGGAGCACGGCCGCAATCTCGCTGAACAGCGATAACTTGAGCAGCTGCGCCCGCCAAATGGCTTTGCGTTCCTCCGGGTCTGCCTGCACGAACCGCCGGCCGTCCGGCTCGAGCAGCACTGCGCTCTTGGGCGTATCTACGAAATTCAGCATCTCGGCCGCCTTCACGATGGTGATGAGCTGGCCGAACTCATGATTGGTTTGCGTCGCGATGCGGAACACGTCGCCCTTGCCCCCCCGCGCGTCCAGATACTCCAGTAATCCGACGATCTCGCCGGGAGAGACGTGCGGGAGCGGCTGGCCGAAGCCCGCGTCTGCGGATGCGGCGGCCGGAGCGACGTCCGGCAATTCGCTGCCGGTGATCACGCCGTGAAGCTGATTGATCAGGGCGACGCATTCGAGGGACTGGTAGTCGCGCGGTCTGGCGAGGTCATCGTGCAGGATCGTGCGGATGCGCGCCGGGTTGTTCCCGCCCAACACCACGATGCGATCCGCCATGAACGCGACTTCGCGAATGTCGTGGCTCACCATGAGAATGGACGACGGATTGCGCTCCTTCCGGCTCCAAATATCGAGCACCTCCGCGCGCAAGCTTTCCGCGGTCAGCGCGTCCACCTGGCTGAAGGGCTCGTCCATGAAGAGGATTTCCGGGTCCACGACCAGCGCGCGCGCCATGCCGACGCGCTGCTTCATGCCGCCCGACAGCTCGCGTGGGTACGCGTCCTCGAACCCGCCGAGGCCCACCCGCGCGATGACCTGATCGGCGCGCTCGAGCGCGTCGGGCTTCGGCACGCCACGGACCTCGAGCACCGTCTCCACATTCTGGCGCACCGTCAGCCACGGATACAGCGCGAAGCTCTGAAACACGATCGCCACGCCGGGGTTCAAGCCGACGAGCGGCTGGCCGTGATACAGCACTTCGCCCTGAGTCGGTTTGATTAGACCGGCCAGGATGCGCAACACGGTCGACTTCCCGGAGCCCGACGGGCCGAGCAGCGCCACGACTTCGTTGCGGGCGACCGCGACCGAGATGTTCTCGAGCACGCGAAGCGGCTTGCCGTTGGGCAGTATGAAGTCGTGCGACACGTGTCGCGCTTCACACAACACCTCGCGCGCTTCCGGCGCCTTCTTGGGGGTCATGTCATTTGCTCAGCGAAAAACGTTGTTCGGCCATGCGGTAGCACCAGCGCCAGACCGTGCGATTGAAGGCGACGACGAGCACCGACATCACGAGGATCGCCGCGGCGAGGCGCGGGAAGTCGGCGCTCGCGGCCGCACTGCTGATCTGCGCGCCCAACCCTGCTGTCTCGAGCGTCTGTCCCTTGAACGTCACGTATTCCGCCACGATGCTCGCGTTCCAGGCGCCGCCGGCGGCGGTGACCCATCCCGTGACGAGATACGGAAACACGCCCGGGAAAATACAACGTGCGAAACCGCAGCCAGCCGGTGATCCCGTAGCTGCGCGCCGCCTCTTTGAGATCGGCCGGAATCGCCATGGCGCCGGCAATCACGTTGAACAGAATATACCACTGGGTGCCGAGCAACATCAGCACGATGCTGCCCCAGCCGAGCGAGACGCCGGCCAATTGCAGTCCGGCAATCACCAGCGGAAACAGCATCGGGGCGGGGAACGACGCAGCGACCTGGACGACCGGCTGCAGCAGGCGCGACAGGCGAGTCGACAGGCCGATCGCGATGCCGGCCGGCAGGGCCCACAGCGTGCCGATGGCGGTCGAGATCAAGACGCGGCCGAGGGTAAGCACGCCGGCCCCGGCGGCACTTCCCCACGTCGCGCCGGGCACCAGGCGCAGCAGGCGCACGAGCTTCCAGCCACCCCACGCGAGCACCGCGATCAGGACGCCGAGCGCGAGCAAGGACAACAGCGCACCGCCCCGGGCCTCGAGAGGGGCGGGCGGGGCGGGGGGGGCGGGGGGAGCGGGGGCGGGAGCCGGGGATGGCGCCGGGATCCGGGGCGAGGGCGGGGGCGTCGCGGGACGTTGGAAGCGCTCGCGCAGCCGGCCGGCGAATTCCCGCAGGGCGCGTACGAGCCGCGAGCCGTGCAGCCAATCCAAAAACCAGGACGTCATCAGCACCTGGTCGCCGCCTTCTTCGACGCGGAACTTTTGCGCCCACACGACGACGGGGCGCCACAGCAGCTGGTCGAGCACGACGATCATGGTGGCCATCGCGACGATCGCCAGGATCATCGCGTCGCCGCGGCCCTGCTCGACGGCGACGCTCATGTACGAGCCGATGCCGGGCAGGCGGAAGTCGCGCTGCCCCAGCTGGAACGACTCGTTGATCATCAGGAAGAACCAGCCGCCCGCCATGCTCAGCATGCTGTTCCACACGAGCCCGATGGTCGCGAACGGCAGCTCGACCGTTCGCAGCCGCTGCCACCAGGACAATCGATAGACCGTGGCCACCTCGACCAGGTCGGCCGGAACCGAGCGCACGGAGTTGACGAAGCTGAACGTCATGTTCCACGCCTGGGCCGTGAAGATCATAATGACGGCGGCGAGCTCGAGTCCAACGTTGCTGTTCGGGAACAGCGCGACGAGCGCGAGCACGAGGCCGGGCATGAAGCCCAGCACGGGGATGCTTTGCAGGATGTCGAGCAACGGGAGCAGCAGGCGGCCGGCAATTCGGTCCTTCGCTGCCCAATAGCCGTACACCAGCGTGAAGGTGAGCGACAGCACGTACGCGAGTAGGCCGCGAAACAGCGAGAACATCGTATAGCGCGGCAGGGCTGCCGGCGACAAGTCGATGACGATGCTGGGCCGATGAACGCCCGTCAACTCACGCCCCAAATCGATGAATGTGAACAACAGCCCCGCCAGCCCGACGACGAGCAGCAGGTCCACCCACGGGAGGCGGCGCGCCCGCCCGATCTGGGCAACGGCTTCGCTCAATAGTCGTTGCACGCGAGAATGACCCCACCATGGAGGCAAAAGAAACAGCGCCCGGGATCACTCCCGGGCGCTGCTGTTTGGCAGCCTACGATTACGGCAGCGCGTTGCCCGGGCAGCTCAGCGGCGGCGCAGCCCCAACCCGGGCCCGCGCGTCGCACTCCTGGTTGGGCAGGACGCTGGCGACGGCGACTGTGAAGCCCTGCGTCATGTCCTGTGGCAACGTGCCGAGGGCGGCCAGTCGGCCAAAGCGGCGATAATCCGGCCAACGATGGCCTTCCTGATAGAGCGACAGCGTCCGCTGGAGCAACAGCTCAGTCACGAAGTCCGCATTGTTCGCGGGAGCGGCAAATGCGACTGCCGCGGTGCCTCCGTTGGTGGCGCCGGATTGCGCCCGCACCGCGGCCAAATCGGCAATGGCACCTGCCTGATTCCCCGTGAACCACTCTGCCTCCGCTCGAAGCAGCACGAGCTCTTCGTTGCGGATAATCGGAATCGACGTGATGGTCGATCCATACGTGCAGGGACGATGCGAAGAGCTTACGCCCACTTCCGACCGAGGGTTAGACGCCGGGCACCCGGTGGAAATCTTGCGGCGATAGCGATCGTCCGTCGCGACGCCGGCAATCGAGTCGATCAGTGGGTGCACGTACTCATCACTGCCCACCGACCCCGTGAACGCGACAGTGTTCGGCGCGTCGCCCGCGGCGGTGGAATAGATCGTGTAAGTGCCGTTGTCGCGATTCGTCGAGTCGAAAGCGGCGGTGGTCGATACCCACGTGCCGCCAAGCGCGGTCAAGGCCGCGGCATAGCACGTCGCGCAGCCAAGGGAACCGCGCTTGGCCGCCACGCGCGCCTTGATGGCGCGGTTGAACTGCGTAAACCCGGCCGGCGTGCTCGCCACGCCTACGCCGAACCCACTGTAGATCGGGAAATAGAACGTGGTGCCGGCCGCCGCCAGATCCGTCTGGGCCTCATCGAGCTTGGCGGAGATCCACGAGTACACTGAGTCCTGACTGACCACGGGATTTACCGCATTGACGTCGTCAGTCATGTCGACCACCGCGCCAATCGTGCCGCGGGCCTCGATGACGTGCAGCAGGTCGAGGGCGATGATCGTCTTCAACACCCCCAGGGCCCCACGTTTCTCGGCGTCGGTGAGGGCCGACGTGGCGTTGATAATCGCCATCGCCGCGTAGGCGTTGCGGTAATTACCATACCGCCCCGCCCACTGCGTCCCGGCGTCGAACGAGTTGTTCTGACGCCAGTCTTTCAACGGGCCCGTGATGAAGCGCCCGTCGGTGATGAACATGTAATACGTCTCGCGGCCAAAACTGCCGAAGGCGCGGATCTGATCGGTCCGATTGACGCGATACGTCGACAGTACCCCGACGATCATGCGGCTCGTCGCCGCGCGCGGGTTGGACAGCGCCCCGCCGAGCGTCGGGTTGTTCGGATTGGTCAGATCCAGTTTGCAGCCAGCCAGCGTGACGGCGGCCACCGTCGCGAGGCTCGCAAGAATGCGTCGCATAGTGGTCCTCTCGAGGACAGTGGGTTGAGATCCGTTAGGGTCGGGTCGCATGGCTTACCACCCCACGTCCACGGATAGGAAGAACTGGCGGTTCGATGGGAACGGCGCGAGATCGATGAACCGGTTCAGGTTCGTCGCACCGAAGTTGTTGAACTCCGGATCGAAGCTCCAGTAGTTCGTCAGCTTGATCAGGTTGCGCGCCTGGAACGCGATCCGCAACGACCGCGCATGGAAGTAGCGCACCCACTGGTCGGGCGCTTCGTAGCTCAGCGCCAGGTCGCGCAGGGTGACGTTGGTCGCGCTTTCGAGATAGGCGCGGACGTCGCTCCCGCCGGCCCATGAGTTGTAGCGGAACGACCCGGCGGTGTAGGGGAGGACGTCCGGGCCGTTGACGTACGTCGCGGGAATGTTGTTCAGATCCCAACCGGCGCCGAAAATGCTGCGCGTGATCGGCGCGTCGTAATCGCGCGACGTGCCACCCTCGTCCCACAGCGTCCGGGTCATGTCGGCGACCTGGCCGCCCTGCCGCCAGTCGACGTTAGCCGACAGCGTCAGCCGCTTCCACCGGAACGAGCCCGAAAACGCCATGATGAAATCGGGGTTCGCATCGCCTGCGATCGTATCGCGGTGCGCGGCGATCAGCCCCGGATTCGTGACCTCCGTGCCGATCGGCAGGATATTCCCCGCCGCGTCCAACGGCACATTGCCCCAGATCCAGGTCGTGCGGCCGCCCGGGCTGATGAAGTTCCGCCCGAATGCCGCACCGAACGAGCCAGGCGCTGGGAAGCGGGGCACGGTCAGCGGAAGATTCTCGATGGTCTGCTTGTTCTTCGAGAAGGTGGCCCGGAAGCTCAGGTCCATGTCCCGGCGCTGCATCGCGGCCGCGTTCAGCGACGCCTCGACGCCCTGCGTCTTCAGCTGGCCGCCGTTGATCACGAGGTTCGTCAGACCGCCGGACGGAATCGTGGCCGGCTGGAGCAGCAGATCCTTGATCGTTTTGTTGTAGAAGGTCCCTTCGAACTGCAGGCGCCGGTTGAGGAACTGCACATCGGTGCCCGCTTCATATTCGTTCGAGGTCTCGGGCGTGATTCCCACGTTGCCCCGCACGCCGGCCTGAACCAGCGTCGGCGTACCGCCGTACGTGTTCCCCGCGTTCAGCACGACG
>QHTW01000046.1:0-13727 GCA_003220955.1 Gemmatimonadota bacterium
CAACCGCAGCATCAGCGGCTTCCGGATCGAGGCTGACGGCCATCTGGCGGCCGTGGGGAATGTCGGCGGCCTGCCGGCAAGCACGGTCGGATTAGTCGCCCGGTAGCCATCAGGGGCGCTCGGCCGATGGTAGCCACAGCGTGAATGTGCTGCCTCGGCCGGGCGTGCTGTCGACGTCGATTCTCCCGCCCTGCAACTCGGCGAAGAGCCGCGCGATCGCGAGTCCCAGACCGGTGCCACCCAACTCGCGGCTGCGGGACTGATCGATTCGAAAGAAGCGGTCGAAGATCCGGTCCACATGCTCGGGGGCGATGCCGGGCCCCGTATCCCGTACGCTCACGCCGACCTCGGTGCCGTTGCGTACGATGGCAAATGTCACGTTGCCCTGCGGGGTGTAACGCACCGCGTTCGACGCGCGATTGAGCAAGATGTGGCGAGTGCGATCGGCATCGCCGACGGATTGTTCGGCGCGCACGACGAGCGACCTGTCCATGGCCATCGCTTCGGTGATCTCGCGGACTTCGTCGACGACGGCGGTCAGGTCGAACGGAGCATGTGCCAGCGCCAACTGGCGATTCTCGCCGCGCGCGATGAGCAGCAATTCTTCCACCAGCTTCGTCGTACGGTCGAGCTCGCGTTCCATCGCCACGAGCGCGTCGCGGGTTTCGGCCTCGGTCCGTCCCTCGGCGGACGCCCATTGCACCTGCGCGCGCAGGTGTGTTAGCGGCGTGCGCAGCTCGTGACTCGCGTCGGCGGTGAACGATTGCAAGGCGCGATGCGCGCGATCGACCCGCTCGAGCATGCGATTGATGCTCTCCGACAACTCCGTGACCTCGGCTTGTCCGGTCGGACTCGGTAACCGCGTGCCGAGCTCCGACGGGCCGATCGCGCGGGTCTCGCTGGTGACTCGCTCCAGTGGTTGGAGGGCGTCGGCGACGGCTTGGCGCGCGCCACGCGCCGACGCGAGTGCGGCGAGCGGGAGCAGCAGGGCGGCGACGCCGATCAGGACGCCGAGCGGGACCAGATACGCGTCTCGGCTCGCCACCACGTAGAGATCGAACTCGCCCATGGTGCGATGCAGTACGCGATAGCGCCAGCGCGCCCGCTCGGTGATCGCCGAGACGAGTGCCGCGCGCGCCTGTTCGGGAGACGACTCGGGGAGGCCCTCCAGCCGCCGCGCGGGCACCCCGGGCGACAAGTAGTAGACCTGCGGCATCCCACCCGCATTCGTCGTGGTGCGGGTGATGACGACCTGGCCACCCATGGCGACCAGCTGATCGGCGAGGGCGGAGGGCATGACGCTTCCGGGGCCGCTCGTGGAATCGCGATAGGCGCCGAGCAGTGATTGGATGACGTCGGCCGAGTGCTCGAGCGAACGACGCAGCGCCATTTCGGCGGCGGTCGCGAACAGCAGGATGACCACCACGGCGTAGCCCGCCAGCGCGGTCCACGCGACTCGGCTGAAGCGCCGCGTCAGCACCTCACTCAGGCGGCGTTCAGCCATCGCCATCGGGCTCCATCCGATACCCGACGCCGCGCACCGTCTTGATCGGTACGGTGCGTCCGCCGAAGCTCAGCTTCTTGCGCAGATAGTTGACGTAGACGTCCACGACGTTCGTTTCGGGATCGAACTTGTAGTTCCACACCGCCTCGGCAATGCGCGCGCGTGACACGGTGCGACCCACGTTGCGCATCAGGAACTCGAGCAGCGCGAACTCCCGCGGCGAGAGATCCACGAGGCGATCGGACTGCATGACGCGGCGCGTCAAGGGATCGAGTGTCACCTCGCCGACGCGCAGCGTCGCGTCCTTGTGGCGCAGCTCGGCGCGCCGAATGAGGGCGTGGACGCGCGCGAGCAGCTCCGGCAGATCGAACGGCTTCGTCACGTAGTCGTCGGCGCCGCCTTCAAGCCCGCGCACACGGGACTCGAGCTCGTCTTTCGCCGTGAGCAGCAGCACCGGAGTCGAAACGCCGCGGTTGCGCAGCTCACTCACCACACTGAACCCGTCGCGCCCCGGCAGCATGACGTCGAGCACGAGGCAACTGAACGTTTCCTCGAGCGCACGTTCCAAAGCGCGATCACCGGAGTCGGTCTCCGTGACGCCGTAGCCCTCTTCGCGGAACGCCTTGCTCAGGAAGCGCCTGAGATCGCGATCGTCTTCGACGAGAAGTATCTGCACGGGGCTAACCTACGGGGGCCGTCGACCTGCGGGCAATGTGAAAAAGATGAGAAAGCTCTAAGCATGCTCGCCGGCACTTCCCTGGAAATGGGCGTTCCGTCATTATCAGCGCATGAACATTGCACTGCTATTGGCCCTGAGCCTCGCCACGCCGCTCGATACCGCCACGTTTGCCGGCGGCTGCTTCTGGACGATGGAGCACGCCTACGACGACTTGCCGGGCGTGATCTCGGCGACGTCCGGATTCATGGGCGGCAGCATCAAGAACCCGACCTACATGCAGGTTGTCGAGGGAAACACCGGCCACCTCGAATCCGTACAGGTAGTCTACGATCCCGCCAAGGTCAGCTACGAGACGCTGCTCTGGACCTTCTGGCACAACATCGACCCGTTCCAGGCGGACGGGCAGGCGTGTGACACTGGGCCCAACTATCACACCGCGGTCTTTGTCCGCGGTACCGAGCAGCGCCGGGCCGCCAGCACGACGCGCCAGCAGATCAGCGACCGCTTCCATCGCGAGGTCGCGACCCAAGTTCTCACCGCCGGCGCGTTCTACGCGGCCGAAGAGTACCACCAGGAGTACGCCAAGAAGAATCCCGTGCGCTACGGGATGTATCGCGCCGGCTGCGGCCGCGATCGGCAGCTGCGCGAGATCTGGGGTGACGAGGCAGGCAAGGTCAGTGCGGCATCATCAACCACTCCAATCAGACAGGCGATGTATACCGTGAAGCCAAAACCGAGCGACGCCGAATTACGCCGCACCCTGACGCCGGTGCAGTACGAAGTCACGCAACACGAGGCGACCGAGCGGCCGTTCCAGAACGAGTTTTGGGACAATCACCAGGAAGGGATCTACGTCGACGTCGTATCCGGCGAGCCGCTGTTCAGCTCGGTCGACAAGTTCGATTCGCAGACGGGGTGGCCGAGCTTCACGCGGCCGCTCGAGGCGAGCAACATCCAGGAGAAATCGGACCACTCGCTGTTCATGGCGCGGACCGAAGTGCGCTCCGCGCACGCCAACTCGCACCTCGGCCACGTCTTCGATGACGGACCGAAGCCGACGGGGCTACGCTACTGCATCAATTCGGCGTCGCTGCGGTTTATTCCCGTGGCGCGGCTGGAAGCTGAGGGGTACGGCCAGTACCTGGCCTTGTTCAAGAAGTAGTGATGTAGGGGCGCAGCATGCTGCGCCCCTACCTTTTCTGACGTTCGAGGAGACCGACGGCGAGGTGCAGACGTTCGATCGCCGCGCTGAGGTCCTCGCTCGGTCCTGAAGACAGCTCCCCGACCAACGCGACTTCCCGGAGTAGCTGCAAGGCGTTGCGCACGTGCTCGACCGGCCGCTCGGCATTGGGGGTGCGTAGGGCCCGACCGCGGCGGTCGAGCGTGCTCCGGCGCTCGGACCCACGGCGCCGGTCGACGACGCGGCGACGCTCGTCTGTCATGACCATGACAGATTGGCGACGTGGCTCTGACCGGCGATCGTTGCCGCTGCGACGGTCGGCCCACATTCTGGTGAAAGTCACTACGCGGACGCCTCGCGCCGGACGGGGAACACGGTCCAAAGGGCCCGGCGAACCTACAACGAAACCAACCATTTGTCGAATCGTACCATCCAAGCAATAGCCTCAATTCCCGGGACAATTCATGATGCCGTTGCTGCCGGTCGCTACGGTCGTGTTGGCTCTGCAAAGCGCTGCGTCACCGCCTCCCCCAAAGGCGCCGTCGGCGACCACCGCCGTCGCCGAGCGTGCGACGACCCCACCGGTGATCGACGGCAAAGGCAATGACGCCGTCTGGCGCATCGCCCCCGTCATCAAGGACTTCCGGCAATTTCAACCGACCGAGGACGGAAACCCGAGTTTCCCGACGGAGGCGAAGGTCGCGTACGACGATCAGAACCTCTACGTGTTCGTGCGGGCGTTCGACACCCATCCCGACAGCATCAAGAAGCTCCTCGCCCGCCGTGACGTTCGCATCTGCTGTGATCAGATCAAAATCGTCATCGACTCCTATCACGACCGCCGCACCGGATTCGAATTCGCGGTCAATCCCGGCGGCGTGAAGCGGGATTACGCGATGTACGGCGATGACCAGCAGGAAGACGACGCGTGGGATGGCGTCTGGGAGGTCGCGACTCAAATCGACTCGCTCGGCTGGACCGCGGAGTTCCGGTTCCCGCTGTCGCAGCTGCGCTATGCGCACCAGGCCAGCAACGTCTTCGGCTTTGCCATCTGGCGTGACATCGATCGCCACGGCGGTGAGCGCGTCGGCTGGCCGGTGTATCGGCCGTCCCGGCGCGGCTTTGTCTCGCAGCTCGGCGATCTCGTGGGCCTCGACGGCCTGCCCGCGCCGCGGCGCTTGGAGCTGGCGCCCTATGCCGTGACGAAGAACGTGCCCGAGGCCGGGTTCCAGCACAACCAGACGTTCGACGGCGGGGCCGACATCAAGTACGGGATCACCTCGAACATCACGATCGACGCGACCGTCAACCCCGATTTCGGGCAAGTCGATGCCGACCCGTCGGTCGTGAACCTCACGTCGTTCGAGACCTTCTATCAGGAACGGCGACCGTTCTTTGTCGAGGGGACCGGCATCTTCAATTTCCCCGTCGACTGCAGCGCCGTGAACTGCGGGCCGGAAGGTCTGTTCTATTCGCGGCGGATCGGGCACGACCCCAGCCGGATTCTCGGTGCCGCGAAGATCTCGGGCAGATTGGCCAGCGGTCTCACGATCGGCGCGGTGGAGGGGATTACCAAGAAAGCGGACGTCGGTGGCGCCACGCTCGAGCCCTTCACCAATTACGGCGTGCTCCGCCTGTCGCAGGATCTACGCAAAGGGCAGAGCGGCTTCGGCATCGTGGCGACGGCCGTGAACCGCAATGTCGACCAGTTCACCATCGGCCTGCGTGATCAGGCATACGTCGGTGCCGCGGATTTCCGCCATCGCTTCTATGGCGGCACGTACGAGCTGACGGGCTCGCTCGATTTCAGCACGGTCGGTGGCAGTGCGGCCGCGATCAACGCCACGCAGCGCAATTCGACCCATCTCTACCAACGTCCCGACAATCACCTCGACTACGACAGCACACGGACCTCCCTATCCGGGAATTCCGAGGAGATTCTGCTCACGCGTCGGAGCGGATTCATTCAGGGCCAGACGAGCTATCTGCGCCGCTCCTCCGGTTTCGAGGTCAACGATCTCGGCTTTTTGTTCAGTGCCAATCAGCAGCAGTGGAACAACTGGGTCAGTCTGAACTGGACACAGCAGACGAAGCTGTTCCAGCGCGCGTTTTGGAATTTCAACTGGTGGCAGTACTGGACGGCGAGCGACGGCCTCCCTACGGAGCGCGCCTTCAACACCAACGCCCATATGCAGCTCAAGAATCAGTGGTTCTTCCATCTCGGTGGGACCATCGGCGGGCTGGGCGGCACGTACTGCGCTTACTGTGCGCGTGGTGGCCCGGCGCTGCGGGTCGACAAGTACGTCGCGCCGTGGGCCGCCTTCGGCGGCGACCAGCGGGCCGTGATCACGCCCTACATGTTCGTGAATTTCGTGACGAAGGACGGCGGCCGTTCGACGTCGCTCAGTTGGAGTCCCGAGATCGACGTGCGCATCTCTTCGCAGTTCCGCGGCTCGGTGAGCGCCAACATCTCGCACGACATTGCAGACCGGCAGGACTTGCCTCCCAAAGACTCGGTGGGCGTGCACTACTTGTTTGCCCACATCGATCAGAAGACGGTCTCGACGACGTTCCGCGTGGACTACACGGCGACACCCACACTCACCGTTCAGCTCTATGCTTCACCCTTCGTGAGCAAGGCGCATTACTCCAACTTGCGTGAGCTGTCCGCGACGCCGCGGGCCGACGCCTATGACGATCGCTACCAGCCGTATGCGGGATCGTCGCCGTTCTTCGAGGACTTCAACAGCAAGTTCTTCAACTCCAACCTGGTCGTGCGCTGGGAGTATCGGCCGGGTTCGACGTTGTTCGTGGTGTGGAGCCAGGGGCGGGACGACTTCGAGCCGGCGATGGGAACGCGTAACGTGACGGGCGACTTCGGCCGGCTGTTCAATGCCTATCCGCGGAACACGCTCCTGGTGAAGGCGTCGTACTGGCTGAACCGCTAGTCACGAATTCCTAGCTCATCGAGGTGGCGCAGGAGGTCTGCCGGGTCTTCATAGACCCGGTAGGCCCCTGCTCGTTCCAGCTCCTCCTGCCCGTATCCGCCCGACAACAGTCCGACGCCGAGCGCGCGGGCGCGACGCGCGGCGAGCAGATCCCACACGCTGTCCCCCACGGCGATCGCCGATTCGGGCGGCACGCCGAGGCGGGCGGCTGCGGCAATCCAGAGGTCGGGGTTGGGCTTGGCGTGCGCGACGTCGTCGCGGGTGATCACCGGCACGCCGGGCGGCAGGTTCACCAGCTTCAGCAGCGGGCGCGCACTCGCGAGCGCGCCGCTGGTCGCGACGGCCCAGGCCACGCCCATCTTGGTGAGATAGCGGACGAGGTCTTGCGCGCCGGGCAGGGGGCGCACGTCGCGCAGCTGCGCCGCGAACAGTCGCGCGTGCGTTCGCTTGAGCTTGGCCGCCTCCTTCTCGCTCAACTCGTGTCCCGTCTCGCGGGCCAGGCTGTCCGCCAGCAGCCCGCCACTCATGCCGATGCGCCGGTGGATGCGCCAGACGGACAGCTCGATGCCGCCGAGCTCGAGCGCCTTGTGCCAGGCGATGGCGTGCTGGTATACGCTGTCGATGAGCGTGCCATCCAGATCGAGGAGGAGCGCCGGACGATCGGTCATAGTTGATGACTAAAGAATACGAGCCGGGGAACGCTTTCGCCCCCCGGCTCGCCCCACGTCAGACCGTCCGACTGTCCGACCGTCCGCCAGCTACTCCGGCTCCATGCGCTCCAGTGCGAAGCGCAGCCGCAGCATCGCGGTGTCGAGCAGGCGGCGCGAGTCGTCGCGTAGCGCGCCGTGATCCGCCAGCTGTGTGAGCAACTCGAGGACGGCATGCATCTGCGCCGTCGCCGATTCGACGATCATCCGGCGATCGAGTCCGCTGCGTCGCTCCATCTGTACCGCGACCTCTTTGACTCGCCGCTCTGCGCCCCGCCTGCGATTGGCAACGCTCATCATGAGACCACCTCCCAGGTGCGCTCGCTGTTCAGCAGTGCGTCCAGATCTGCGTTCCCGCGTGCAGCACCTTTCTGCGCGTAGACGTCGTGTTCGTACGACTCCGTCGGGTTGCAATAGAGCACACCGATCGCCGTCGGCAAGGGCGGCTCCAGTGCCGCAAGCAACTGTGCCAGGGCGCGGTTGGTCTCATCGTGGATGAGCACATCGGGGGCCGTAGCCGCGACGACTTCGAGCTCGAGCGTGCCGGGCTTGAGCCGTAACGCTTTCTCCTTGCTCTTGCCGAAAAGCAGCGGCTTCCCATGCTCGACGAGGACTTGGGCCTCCGGGGCCACTTCTTTTCCCGTGATGTGCTCGAACACGGCATCATTGAAGACCACGCAGTTTTGCAGGATCTCGATGAACGAAGCGCCGCGGTGCGCGTGGGCGCGCTTCAGCACCCCGATGAGATGCGGTTGCTGCGTATCGATAGACCGCGCGACGAAGCGGGCGCCGGAGCCCAGCGCGAAGGCACAGGCCGAAACCGGGTTCTCGATCGAGCCCAGGGGCGTCGAGGGCGAGCGCGTGCCACGCCGCGAGGTCGGCGAGTACTGACCCTTCGTGAGGCCGTAGATCTCGTTGTTGAACAGGACGATGTTCAGGTCCACGTTGCGGCGCAGCACATGCAGCATGTGGTTGCCGCCGATGGAGAGACCATCGCCGTCCCCCGTCATGACCCACACGTCGAGATCGGGATTCGCCAGCTTGATGCCGGTAGCGATGGCCGGCGCACGACCGTGCACGGTGTGGAAGCCGTACGTCGACATATAGTAAGGAAAGCGGGCCGCACACCCGATCCCGCTCACGAACACGGTGCGCTCGCGCTGGAGTCCCAGCTCGGCGCAGGCCTTCTGCACGGCCTTCAGGATCGCGTAATCGCCGCACCCCGGACACCAGCGCACTTCCTGGTCCGAGGCGTAGTCCTTCGGTGCAAGCTGCGCGTCGGTGATCGTCGTGACGGTCATCCGGCTTCGCCTCCTAACCCGCTTCCTTCGGAGGGCGGCGGAGCGCCACCGCGAATTCGTTGCACGATATCTGTCACCCGGAACGGTTTTCCCGTCACCTTGCTGAATCCTTCCGCGTCGACCAAATACTCGGCCCGGAGCAGCTTCACGAGCTGTCCATTGTTCATCTCCGGCACCAGCACGCGATCGTAGCGCTTGAGCAGCTCACCCAGGTTGCGCGGGAACGGGCTGAGGTAGCGGACGTGGATGTGCGCGACATCGCGCCCTTCGTCCTGAGCGATCTGGACGGCGCGATGAATCGCGCCAAACGTGGAGCCCCACCCGACGACCGCGAGCGCGCCGTGATCCTCGCCGAGCGCAACGGTCTGGAGCGGAATGTCGCGCGCGATGCCCGCGATCTTGTCCGCGCGCGCCTTGGTCATGCGGGCGTGATTGTCCGGATCGTACGAGATGTGCCCTGAGTCATAATCGCGCTCGAGCCCGCCGATGCGGTGCTCCAGGTTCGGCGTGCCTGGCTTCACCCAGGGCCGCGCCAGGGTGTCCGCATCGCGCAGGAAAGGATGGAATCCCTCGGGGTCTGTGCGATACGTGACGGGGAAGCGCGGCAGGTCCGCCTCGCGCGGAATGAGCCACGGCTCGGCGGCATGGGCCAGATACCCGTCGCTCAACACGATCACCGGAGTCATGTACTTCGTGGCGATCCGTACCGCTTCGATCGCGATGTCGAAGCAGTCAGCCGTGGAAACCGGAGCAAGGACAGCCAGCGGCGCGTCGGCGTTGCGGCCGTGCACCGCCTGAAACAGATCCGACTGCTCCGCCTTGGTCGGCATCCCGGTGGATGGACCGGCGCGCTGTGAATCGATCACGATCAGCGGCAGCTCGGTAGCGATCGCAAGCCCCAGCATCTCCGTCTTGAGCGCGATGCCCGGTCCTGAGCTCGACGTCACGCCCAGCGCGCCGGCATACGCGGCGCCCAATGCGGCACCGCTCGCCGCGATCTCATCCTCGGCCTGGAACGTGACCACGCCGTAGGCCCGCAGGTTGGCGAGCGTGTGCAGCAGCGCCGACGCCGGGGTGATGGGGTAGCCGGCGAAGACCATCTTCTCGATCCCCCCCGCGCGCATCCCGGCCACCAGCCCCCACGCCAGGCCTTCTGTTCCGCTGACGGTCCGATACCGGCCCGGCCGCGCCTCCGCCTTCGGAACCACGTAGCCGACCATGTGCTCGGTCATTTCCGCGGTTTCGCCGAACGCGTGTCCGGCGTTCAGCGCAGCGATGTTGGCGTCCGCGATCACCGGTTTCTTGGCGAACTTCCGCTTCAGCCAGTCAACCGTGGCGGCGCGCTCATAGCCGTACATCCACAACAGCAATCCGAGCGCCCACATGTTGCGGCAGAGATGGGCTTCCCGGGACGATAGACCGTGCGGCTTGACGGCGTCGGCGGTGAGTTTCGTGATGTCGAACTTGAGAACCTGATAGCGCGCGAGCGAATCGTCCTCGAGCGGATTGCGCGTGTATCCCGCCTTGTTCAGGTTGCGCTCGTTGAACGCCGCGGTGTCCACGATGACCGTGCCGCCGACCCTGAGATCGTTCAGTTCGACCGTCAGTGCGGCCGGATTCATCGCCACGAGCACGTCGACGGCGTCGCCCGGCGTCATGACGTCGGTGCCGCCGAAGTGGATCTGGAACGCGGACACGCCGAAAGTTGTGCCTGTCGGCGCCCGAATCTCGGCGGGGAAGTCGGGGAAGGTGGAGAAGTCGCTGCCGGCCAGCGCGGTCTCGAGCGTGAACTGCGCGCCAGTCACCTGCATTCCATCGCCCGAATCGCCGGCGAATCGGATCACGACCGAGTCGCGGGTTTCGCGTTGCGATCGGGCGATGGTGGAGGTGGCCATATCCTTAATCTATACGACGTTTCGCAGCACGAACCACACGTTGGCCGGCCGTTCGGCAAGGCGCCGCATATACCAGGCGAACCAGGCACTGCCGTAACTGATTAGCACGCGGACTTCCGCTCCCATCAAGGCCAACTTCCGCTGCTCCGCCGCCCGAATCCCGTACAGCATGTGAAACTCGTATGAAGACGGATCGACGCGCTTGTCCACGGCAGCCTTGCGGATCCACTCGATAAGCCCGAGATCGTGCGTGCCAAATACGGGCTTGCCGCGCTGCCGCGCCGCTTCGGCGAGCAGGCGCTGGGCCAGCTGCCGGTAGTTTTCGTCGACGTCCCGCTTCTTCGGGAAAGCGACGCCGGCGGGCTCGTTGTAGGCCCCTTTGACGAGACGGATCGCGGGGGCGATGGGTAGCAGGCTTTCCAGGTCTTTCGCGGTGCGGTGCAGGTACGCCTGGAGGCAGACCCCGACATTCGCCCATTCGGCCTTCGCGCGCCGGTACACCTCGAGCGTGACGTCGACGTAGCGCGACTCTTCCATGTCGATCCACAAGAATGACCGCGCCTGCTCGGCGCGCGCGGCGAGCTTCAGCACGTCCTGCACGCACCCCTCCCGACTCGCTTCGATTCCCAGATGCGTGAGCTTCACCGAGATGTGCGCCGGGAGTTTGCGCCGCTGGATCTTCTCGAGCGCGCCGAGGTAATGATCGCGCACCGCGGCGGCCTCGGCGCGATTCGTGACCTGCTCACCCAATTCCGTGAGCACGCTGCCGAGACCCGCCTTGCCGAATTGCGCGGCCGCTTCGAGCGCATCGTCCAGCGTTTCGCCGGGCATGAAGCGCCGCGCGGCTTTCTGAAAGAACCGTCGTTCGCGCAGCTGGCGGGCGAACCACTGGCTGCGCGACGCTTTGAGGAGGACAGTGCGTGCAAATCCCATGGAGAGATAGTGTAGTGTATCGTTATTTCATGCCAGCGCGTCGAATTCTGTTGATCGGCTGTCTGAGCGTCGCCGGCTGCGCGCACCCGCGCGTCGGCGCCCCCGCCCCGGGCGCGCCGGGCGGACCGGGACCGGTCGAAGTGCCCGAGGACAAATGCCTGCTGTCCACCGGTTCCGTTGCGACCCATACCGTCACGGTGACGATCGGACTCACGGAAGCCGTCGATCCGCGCCACGCGCCGCGCGCGCGCAACGACGCCGAGCGCATCGTGTTTCGCCACCTCTACGAGACACCCGTCCGGATCGACTGCGATGGCCACGCGCTGCCCGAGCTCTTCGATCAATGGACCAAAGACGACGGCGGCAAGCGCTGGACGTTCCGGCTGCGCGACGGCGCGCAGTTCTGGGATGGGGCACCGGTCACTGCGCAGGACGTGGTGTTTGGCAAAGGCGGGTTCGGATACACGCTCAGCGCGCTCCCCCCCGACAGCCGCGCCGTCACCGTCACGTTGGCGAAGGGAAACGACGACGTTCCGGCCATGCTCGGTGATCGCAGCCTCACGGTCATAAAGTCGGCGCCGGACACAAGCTGGCCGATCGGTACCGGGCGCTTTTGGGCAACGAGCGGCACGACCACCGCGCAGGAGATTCGGGCCCACAGCCCCCAGGGCGACACCATCGTCTTCAAGTTTGCGACGAGTGGGGATGCGCGTGATCTGCTGGACGCTGGTGTGGATCTGCTCGTCACCCGCGATCGCGCGCTCCGCGATTACGGCGCCACACTGCCAAATCGCACGGTCGTTCAACTGCCGTGGGACCGCACCTACGTCTACGTCACCGCCGCCGCGGGTGGGGGTGACACCAGATTCGACGGGCTCGAGCAATCGGTGCGCGCCGACGCGCGGCGCGCCGAGGGTACGTCTTGGTGGCGCGATCTCAAGGGCTGCGGGCTGGGCCAGGACAGCGTGCCGGCCGCGGTGACGGGCCCGCACCGCATTCTCTACACGCGGTCTGATCCCACCGCGCGGGAGCTGGCTGGTCGGCTGGCCGCCTTGACCCACGGCGTCGCGACGAGCAGGGCGGCGGACGACTTCCGTGACGCGCTTGCAGCCGGCAA
This sequence comes from Gemmatimonadota bacterium, assembly GCA_003220955.1. Classification (GTDB taxonomy): domain Bacteria; phylum Gemmatimonadota; class Gemmatimonadetes; order Gemmatimonadales; family GWC2-71-9; genus 20CM-2-65-7. The sequence goes on from QHTW01000046.1 coordinate 12,265, forward strand.
GGACTGGGGCTACGTCGTGGCGCTGCCGAGTGTGACGGCGGATGTCTGCCGGTCCGCCAGGGAGCTGTTGCCGGCGTGGCCCGCGATCGTCACGCCGCTGGTCGACACGCGTCCCACCGCCATCGTGCGCCGCGGCGTCGCGCGCTGGACGGTGGATCAGGACGGGACGGTGCACCTCGCCCCATGAGTTTCCGCACCCGCCTCCTCATCTCGTTCGGCGTGGTGGTGCTGATTCCGCTGCTTGTCTTCGGGCTCGGGATCCGGGAGGCGATGTCGCGGCGGGTCACCGGCGAATACGTATCCGCGCTCGTCGACGTGATTCGCGGCGACATCGTCCGAGAGAACGACCGCATCGCCTTGCGTCTCGCGGCGCTCAAAAAGTCGGTCGCTGCCGACGGCAAGTTCCGCGGGATGGTGTTACGGGGCGAGGATAGCGCGTACGTGCTCGACTACGCCAGCGACGCCATGCGCCTCGCCGGCCTAGGATACCTCCAGATCCAGGACGACGAGGGACGCGTCGTCTCGTCAGGGCACTTTCGCAACGAGTTTGGGCGGCTCGGCCCCGCGATACCGCCGGGCGGTCCGACGTTGGTGCGGGGCGCCGCCGCGGAAGGGCCGTTCCTGGCGCTCGTGACCAGCGACACCGTGAGCGTCGCCCGCAAACCGTTCCGGCTGGTCGGCGGCATCGTCGTGGATTCAGCATTCGTGCAGCGCCTCGCGCGCGACCCCGAGCTCAGCGTCGGCTTGCGATTGCCTCGCGATTCTTCCACGACCGACTCCGCGGCGCTCATCGTCGGCGAGTTGACATTGCCATACGTCGACGCCGCCGATGGACCGGGAAGTGTCGAGCAGGGCAGGATTGTGGTCACGGCGCTGCTCACTGCCCTGCAGCACAACCTGAACCTGTGGTTTGCCGCCGCCGTGCTCGTCGCGGCGCTCGCGGCCCTGCTGCTCGCCGGCTGGCTGTCCACACGCATCAGCGCACCAGTGGAAGCACGCATCGCCATCGGCGACCTCGCTCGGCAGGTCAATCACGACATCAAGAACGGTCTCGCACCGCTGCGGAATGTGTTTCGCCATCTCGCCCAGGTAGCCCGCGAGAAGCCCGAGGATCTGCCGCGCGTGTTCACAGAGCGACACGGGACTGTGGAGTCGAGCATCAACTACCTCGAGACGCTCGCCGCCAACTACGCGAAGCTGTCACCACAGTCGGAGCGGAAGGCCACGGACGTGAATGCGGTCGTCCGTGAGACGATCGGCGGCTCGAGTGCGGTGCGGGCCAAGCTGGCGGAGGGGCTGCCCCCCGTGTCGGCCGACGCGCTCGTGTTGCGACGAGTCATCCAGAACCTCGTGAGCAACGCGGTCGACAGTCTCGACGGGAAGAATGGGTCCGTCACGGTCACCACGGAGCGGGGCAAAGGCATCGTGCGAATCGCCGTGAGCGACACGGGGCGGGGAATGAC
>QHTW01000046.1:13781-21995 GCA_003220955.1 Gemmatimonadota bacterium
TCGATCGTGCGGCGGCTGGTGCTGGACCTGAACGGCAGCGTCAAAGTCGAGACGCAGCCGGGGCAGGGGACGAAGTTCTTCGTGGAGCTGCCGGCGGCATCATGACCCTGATCCTCATTGTCGACGACACCCCCGCGATGGCGCAGCAGTACGCCTACGACTTGAAGCGGCTCGCCGGCTTCGAGACGCTGGTGGCGCGCTCCGGCGACGAGGCGCTGGACGTTCTGGGTCGCGAAGCGGTCGACTGCGTCATCCTCGACCTCGAGATGCCCGGCATGGACGGGTTCGAGGTGCTGCGTTCCATCGAGCGGTTGGGATTGCGCGTGCCGGTGATCGTCTACACGGGAACGGGCGACTACGACCGCTGCGCGCAGGCGATTCGCCTTGGCGCCCACAGCTTCATCGATAAGGCCGAGCCCATGGAGCGCGTCGCGCAGGAAGTGGAGAATGCGATCGAGCGGCGCCGGCTGAGGGCCGAGGTCAAGTTGCTGCGGCGCGGCTTTGGGCTGGAGTCACCGCTCGTCGGGACGAGCCCCGCCCTCGCCAAGCTCAAGGAGGCGATCGTCCGCGTCGCTCCGGTGCCGAGTCCCGTACTTATCATCGGTGAGAGCGGCACCGGCAAGGAGTTGGTAGCTCGCGAGCTTCATCGGCTAGGCCCCAATCCCAAAGGCCCTTTCATCGCGCTCAACAGCGCGGCCCTCCCACGGGAGCTGGTCGAGAGCGAGCTGTTCGGCCACGAGCGCGGCGCCTTTACCGGCGCCACTGCCACCCGCAAAGGCGCCTTCGAGGCGGCCGGCGGCGGCACGCTCTTCCTCGACGAAATCGGGGATTTGCCACAGGCGGCCCAGGCGAAGCTGCTGCGCGTGCTCGAGGAGCGGAAAGTCACGCGGATCGGCGCCAACAAGACGATCGAGGTGAATGCTCGTGTCGTCGCCGCGACGCATCGCGATCTCGAGCAGGAGCTCGCCGAGGGCCGGTTCCGCGAGGATCTGTTCTATCGGCTGAACGTGCACGTGCTGCGGGTGCCGCCGCTGCGCGATCGCTTATCGGACGTCCCCGCGTTGCTCGAGCACCTGGTGGCTGCGACGTGCGAGCGCTTCGGCATGAAGCCGAAGCCGATCGCGCCCGAGGCCGTGGAAGCGCTGATGGCGTACGACTGGCGGCGCAACAACATTCGTGAGCTGCGGAATGTGATCGAGCGCATGATCATCGCGAGCGACGGCGACGAGCTGCAGCTCAAGGCCGTGCCCTCCGAAGTGCGACAACGCGCCACGCACGACGCACGACGCACGTCCTCCGACGAACGACGCACGTTTGAAGAACAGAAGCAAGAAGCCGAGCGCCAGATCATCGTGCAGGCGCTTGAGCGCAACGAGTGGCACGTCACCAAGACGGCGAAGGAGTTGGGACTGTCCGACCACGCCAGTCTTCTCAAGATCATGCGCCGTTTGGGTGTCCAGAGAGACACTTAGGCGGCGCTCCCCGCGGGTTCGGTAGTACACGAAGGATCGACGGCCATTTTGTAAGTCATTGAGTACCAACTGACACCAGACGCCTGACACCTGGCACCGCGTCTGCTTTTCCGTGGAGCGAACCCCCGCTCCCGGAGGAGCCATGTCCTACCAGTTTCAGCTGGATCAGTCCAATCGTTCGCTGCGGTTTCCGGTCATCATGATGGCGGCCATCGTCTGCACGGTGATCGCCGCCTACGCGTTTGCCGCGTGCAGTGACCGGACCCCCGACCAGGCGCGTGCCAGTGAGCCCGGCTCTCAGCCGACGGCTACCGCACCCGTCAGCGGTGCCGGTAACGTCAGCACCGCAAGACCGGCGCTCGTCATCACCGGTCCGGTGACGTTCGAGATGGCCGACTCCGCCTATCGCGAACGGCGCTACGATGATGCCACCGTCCTTTTCAAGACCTACACCGAGGGCCGGCCCAGCAGCGCCTGGGGCTTCTACATGCTGGGCCTCTCGGCGTGGAAGTCGGGCGATCGCGCGCAGGCCGCGGGCGCGTTCGTGCAGGCCCTCACGCTCGACTCGACCCACGTGAAGAGTCATCTCAATCTGAGCCGCGTGTTGCTGGAGGAAGAGAAGCCCGATAGCGCGTTGGAGCACATCGAACGGGCGATCGCGCTCGATTCGACGTCGAGCGAGCCGCTGCGGCTGCAGGGGCGGGTCTTCGAAGCGCAGGGTAAGACCGATGACGCGATCGTCGCCTACCAGCGCGCGATCGTGAAGAACGACAGCGACAGCTGGGCGATGAACAACCTCGGCGCGCTCTACATCCGGCTGGAGCGGTACGAGGATGCGATCGGCCCGCTGGCCCGTGCCAACGAGCTCGAGGACAGAGTCGCCACCTTCCACAACAACCTCGGCATGGCACTCGAGTTGACCAATCGCTTTGCCGACGCCGTCGAGCAGTATCGCGCGGCGCTGGCGATCGAGGGGACCTACGGCAAGGCTGTAGCGAACCTGCAGCGTGTCGAGCTGGTGAAGCAGGACCCGTCAATCACGCCGGTGGATTTGACGGAGCGGTCCAAGCAGTTCCAGCAAGAGATTACGAAGTGGTGATGACTAGTTGTCGGCGAGCCGCCTCAAGAACCTGTTGAGGCGGCTTTCGCTGCTATGCGGATCCTCACCGATGTAATCCGCGCGCGCTTCGGCGAGAGAGGCGTGGAGCTCGGTGCGCGCCTCGGCGGCGCGTGAGAAGAGCGACGCTTCTTCGGGGGCTTTCGCCGCGAGCAGATCGGCCGCGAGCGCGAGCATCCGGCCGGCGAACGTCACGTAGGCCCGGACCATACCACCACCCGAGGCACCGCGCTCGACCCATTCGGGGAAGCAGCCCGCCCACCACAACGCCAGCGCCGCAGCGTCCGCCGCCGCTTCGGCCTGGGCGACCGTGCCCTGCGGCAACGCGGTGACGAAGCGCCACCACTCCGCCATACCGTCTTCGCCCTGGGCGATCGCGCTCTTGCGATGAGCCGTCGCAAAGACGACGGGCAGCGTCGCCGCGTAGTCGGCAAGCAGAATGTCGCTGATGCCCCGGGTGCGGAGCTGGGCGCGAATCGGGACGTACCAGAGCAGCGTGAGGGGAAGCGGAGCAGGCGCACCGCCGCGGCCCAAGACCGCCTCGAGGGCGGCCGGGGAATCGAGCACCGTGTCGACGGCGCCCGCCTGCAGCGCCTCGTCGGCCTCGCGTCCTTCCGAGACATCCATCCGTGCGATCTCGTCTACCAGACAGGCGAGGTCGCCCCGGGTCAACTGGCGATGGATGATAGGCCTGATCATGCTTCCCTCCCTTACGGCGGACTTAGAGGCAAGCTTGGTGCCGGTCATCTATCTGACTATCGATCAATGCCTTAGATCAGAAACCGTTCCGTCACGGTGTCGTCACTCTAGTGCGGAAAGCTGCAATCCGACACGGGAAGCGTGTGTGAGGCTGCTCACGCTAGTAAACGGCGGCTTGTGGGGCAAGCAGATAGCACTCGCCCCCTTGGAGTGCCAAGGCGGCCGGTTTAAGTTCCCGCTCCCATGAAAGCCACAGACATTCGCAAAGGTCACGTCCTCATGATCGACGGCCAACCGTGCCGCGTCATGGACTTCACCCATCGCACTCCCGGCAATCTGCGCGCGTTCGTGCAGGTCCGTTTCCGGAATCTTGTTTCGGGTAACACGTTCGATCAGCGTCTCGCCGCCACCGATTTCCTCAACGAAGCGCGACTCGACACGAAGGAGATGCAGGTCCTCTATCAGGACCAGGGTGGCGTGCACGTGATGGACCAGCAGACCTATGAGCAGTTCACGCTCGACGAGCGGGCCGTGGGCGAGGACACACCTTGGTTGCAGCCCGAGATGGTGGTGCAGGTGGAGTGGCTGGACGGACGGCCGATCGCGATCGAATTGCCGCCGGTGATCGAGTTGAAGGTGGTCGAGACGTCGCCCGTGATGAAAACCGCCACGAAGACCGCGAGCACCAAGCCGGCGAAGCTCTCGAACGGGGTGACGGTGCAGGTGCCCGAGTTCATCAGTCCGGGCGAAACGGTCCGGGTGGACCCCCGGTCGGGCCAGTATCTGGAGCGCGCTAAGTAGTCAGCTCGCGATAGCGGTAGCAGGTCACCACGTGATCGTTGACCATCCCCACCGCCTGCATGAACGCATAGCAGATCGTCGGCCCCACGAAGCGAAATCCCCGCTGCACGAGCGCCTTGCTCATGGCCGTGGACTCTTTTGTCTCGGCCGGTAGACCGCGCAGCGTCTTCCAGGCATTCACCTTCGGCGTGCCGCCCACGAATTGCCAGAGCAACTGATCGAAGGACTCGCCCGCGGCCTTCATCTTTAAGAAGGCGCGGGCGTTTCCTACCGCCGACTTCACCTTCTGCTTGTTGCGCACGATGCCAGGATCCCTGAGGATCTTGGCAATCCGGCGGGCGTCATAGCGCGCCATCTTGTCAGGGTTGAATCCCTCGAACGCGTGCAGAAAGGCGTCGCGCTTGCGCAGGATGATGGCCCACGACAGTCCCGCCTGGAATCCGTCCAGCACGAGCTTTCCAAATAGCTGGCGGTCGTCGTGAACCGGGACGCCCCACTCGGTGTCGTGATAGGCGATCATCTGGGCGTTGTCGGATGTCCAGGGGCAACGTGTTGGCATCCCCAAAAGCTAGCACCCATTGAAAGAGGCCAGGAATTCTCTTCCTGGCCTCTCTTTCGCGTCTGCGGAACTGCCTTAGCGGCTGAAGACTTTCTCGTCAGAGGTTACGGTGCGTTCGGTGACGGGACCAGCCGATCCCTCGACGATGATCACCAGGAACTTCGAGGTACGCCAGAAATCGACCGGCGACGTGATCGTGAGGCTCGAGACGCCGGAGTACTTGTTGTGGTCGTGCTGCTCGGCGATGAAGTCCAGATCCTGGAGCGACGCGATGCGGTATTCCGCCCGCGAGCTCGGCAGCGGAATCGACGTCACCTTGCGGGTGTCGATCGCCGTGAACAGTGACGGATCGAGATTGCGCGCTGGCTGCAGCGTCTTGCCAGTCCGCCAGAGGATGAAGAGCACGCGACCGCCGCCCTGCTCGGTGAGAATCCCCTTCTTCTTCAGCTCAGCCCGCGTGCCGATCACGTAATAGCCGGTGGACAGGCTGTCCCGCAGCGCGACGTTCTCGGCGGTCAGCGTATTCACCTGCTCGGTGAGCAGATCGATGGTCGTCCGCTGCGACGCGATCACCGCTTGCATGTTGCCGACGGTCGTATCGAGCGTGGAGCGAAGGCTGTCGGACAGCGTGGTGAGGCTCTTGATCCGCTCGCGGCTCTCGTTGAGCGCGCGCTCGGTTTCGCCGACGCGGGCGACGACGTAGCGCAGCTTGGCGATGAGCGTGTCGTTCGCCGCGGTGATCGGACTCTCGCTCGAGACGTGCAGCCGGTTGTTGCGGATTTTCGCCTTCGCGAGCTCGACATTGACGTCGCTGATGAGGCGCGAGCTGATAGCGACTTCCTGCATCAGGCTATCCTTCTGCGAGTTGACCTGCTCCAGCTCGGCGAGTTTACGTTCGGTCTCCGCCGACGTGCCGCAGGCGGCCACGGTGAACACTGCGCCGAGGAGTACCAGTTTCAGCTTCTTCATTGGGACGGCTCCCCCATCGATCATGGTGAGACTAGCTTTGCCGCGATGCCGCGGCTGCACGTCGGTACATCCGGTTACAACTTCCCGGAATGGAAGGGAAGCTTCTACCCGCCCAAGCTCCCGAGCTCCAAGTGGCTCGAGTACTACGCGCAACAATTGGGCACCGTCGAGATCAACTACACGTTTTATCGCACGCCCACCGCCAAAACCATCGCCGGTTGGGACGCGGCGACTCCGGCTGGATTCACCTTCGTGGTGAAGGCCCCACAGCGCATCACTCACTTCGCCCGCCTGCGAAACATCGACGAACCGCTGCGATACTTCTGTGATACAGTTCGCAAGCTCACTGCCAAGCTAGGGCCAGTATTATTTCAATTACCCCCAAACTTCAAGAAGGACCTCGCGCGTCTCGGGGACCTTCTGACACAATTCCCGACAGATGTCCGCGCGGCGTGTGAGTTCCGTCACGCATCGTGGTGGTCAGACGACGTCTACGAGCTGTTGCGGAGCACGAACACCGCGTTGTGCATCGCGGATACAGAGGAAGGGACGACGCCGCTCGTCACGACCGCCGACTTCGGATACGTGCGGCTACGCGACGAGGGCTATGCTGAAGCCGGGCTCAAGGAGTGGGTACAAAAAATCCAGGCGCTAGGGGGCGCCTGGACTGATGCGTACGTCTTCTTCAAGCACGAAGCGAAAGGAGTTGGCCCCAAACTGGCGGCCGAGTTCCGGCAACTCTTCGGCTAGCGCTTGCCGGCGACTTTGCGGCGCTTCGCGGGCTTCTCTTTGTCCTCGCCCGGCGCAGACTCGAGACTCTGTTTCAGCGCCTGCATCAGGTCGAGCACTTTGGTCTTCGGCGCCTCCTCCGGCTCCTCGGTGATCTGCTTGCCTTCGACCTTCCGCTCGATCTGTTCCATCATGCGCTCGCGCACGTTGTCCTTGTACTTCTTGGCGTCGAAGTCCTCGATGGCCGCCTGGTCGATCAGCTTGATCGCGAGGTCGAGCTCGGGCTTCTTGACCTCGACTTTGGGGATGGGAACTTCGGCGATGTCGCGGATCTCGTCGGCGTAGCGCAGCTGCTCCATCACGAGTCCGCCCTTGAGCGGCCGGACCATGATCAGGTACTGCTTGCCGCGCGCGGCGTACTGGCCGATCGCGACGCGCTTGGTCTTCTCCAGCGCTTCGGCCAGCAGCTTATAGGCGCGCTCGCCGCCCTTGTCGGGGCCGAGGAAGTACGTGCGGTCGAGGTAGATGCGATCGACCTGCTCGGCGGGCAGGAATTCCCTGATCTCGACGGCGCCTGTTCCGCGCTCCTCGAGCGCCTTCAGCTCTTCGGGCGTGAACGTGACGTACTGCCCCTTTTGGAACTCGTAGCCCTTGATCATGTCGCTGCGTTCGACCTTTTCGCCGTCTTTCACGCAGACATACTGCTGCTTCAGGCGCGAGCCATCCTTCTTGTGGAGCAGGTTGAACGAGATCGCGGCCTTCGACTCGCCGGCAGCGAAGAGCTGCACGGGCACGGACACGAGGCCGAACGAGACCGTGGCGGAACCGATGGAATGGGCAGCCATATGGGGGTATGATACGCGCTCATGCCTGCACGTCGGAAGACCCAGCCGAAGAAGGGTGACGCGCTCAGCACATATCGGGCAAAGCGCGCGTTCGATCAGTCACCCGAGCCCGGCGGGCTCGTCCCCAAGCCCGGCCTGCGGCCGGGCGGCTTGCTCATCGTGCACATGCACGACGCCACCCGGCTGCACTGGGATCTTCGACTCGAGATGGACGGCGTCCTCAAATCGTGGGCCGTCCCCAAGGGCCCGTCCGCCACCCCAGCCGACAAACGCCTCGCCGTCAAGGTCGAAGACCACCCGCTCGAATACGGCGACTTCGAGGGCGTGATTCCGGAGGGCAACTACGGCGCCGGGACAGTGGTGGTGTGGGACCGCGGGATCTGGGAGCCCCTCGAAGATCCGCACGAGGGACTGGAAAAAGGGAAGCTGCTGTTTACCCTGAAGGGCTACAAACTTCGGGGCCGCTGGACGCTGATCAAGCTCAAGAAGACCCAGAAGGAATGGCTCCTCATCAAGGAGCGTGACGAGTACGTCTCCACTGAGCCGTACACTAACGAATCCGTTCTGTCCGGTCTGACGAATGACGAGCTGCGCAACGCGAAGCAGCGCGCCGAGCCGATCAAGAAGGAGCTCGAGAAGCTGGGCGCGCCTAAGCGCGCGCTGCGGGTCGAGGGCACCGAGCTGATGCTGGCGGAGACGCGTGAAGAGTCGTTTAGCAGGGACGGCTGGGTATTCGAGGTGAAGCTCGACGGCTATCGGATGCGCGCCGCGTGCCAGGATGGCGAGCCGATTCTCTATTCGCGCAAAGGACTCGAGTACACGGAGTCGTTTCCGGAGATCGCCCGCGCGGTTAAGGCGATTCCCTTCGACGGCGTGATCCTCGACGGGGAGCTGGTCGTCCTCAACGAGGCGGGACGGCCGAATTTCAATATGCTCCAGGCGCGCGCCAGGCTCGGCGCGCGTGAGGCGAAGCGGGCGGCGATCGAAGCGCCGGCGACGCTCTACGTCTTCGATCTCCTGGCG
>QHTW01000047.1:0-7692 GCA_003220955.1 Gemmatimonadota bacterium
GAAGCGTCCGACGCGGTCGAGCTCTGCACGTTGGCGCGCCGTCACTCCGACGTCGCCTTCATCCTCGCTCACATCGGCGGCGGTGGCGACTGGCTGCATTCGTTGCGCGCGGTCCGTGACGTCTCAAACGTCTACGTCGATCTCTCGGGCAGCGGTGTGGACGGCGGCATGCTGGAAGCATGCGTCGAGAGCGTCGGTGTGAGCCGGCTGCTGTGGGGGAGCGACATCACGATGGACACGGGATGGGCAAAGCTCCGGTACCTCGAGAGCCTGCTCGCCAAGGATGAGATCGCCGCCATTCGCTGGAAGAATGCGGCGCGGATCTTTCCACCAGGCGCGTTTCCCTCAGACTGATGCGGATCGACTGCAACGCGTTCCTGGGCGCGTACCCCTGGCGCAAGGTCCCCGGCACGTCGCCGGAGGCGCTCGTGCGCGCCCTCGATCGCACCGAGATCGATGTCGCGTGGATCACGCATCTGCCCGGTCTGTTCTGGCGCGATCCGACGGAAGGCAACGCGTGGCTGTATGAGACGGCGCGCGCCCAGACACGCTTCCTGCCGGTGCCCATGGTCCATCCGGGATTGGCGCAGTGGGAACAGGTGCTTGCGGACGCCGCCAACGCCGGCGCGCCGGCGGTGCGCTGTGATCCGTTGTATCTCGGGCTCGAGCCCGCGGGGGCCGATATGCGCGTGCTCGCGGCCGCCTGCGGCACGGCACGCGTGCCGCTGATGCTCGCGGTGCGACTTGAAGACGGCCGCCAACGCCATCCCAACGACCGCGTCGCCGAGCTCCCGGCGGCCGCGGTGCGCGCCCTGATCCGCTCCGACGCCGACGTGCAGCTCATCGTGACTCACGCCGATCGGGCCTTCATCGAGGAAGTGCATTTCGGCTCGACGCCGGAGGAGGCGCGCCGCATCTGGTGGGACATCTGTTGGCTTTGGGGTCCCCCCGAGGATCACCTCGCGACGCTGCTCGAGACGATCGGTGTCGAACGCTTCGTGTTCGGCACGGGACAGCCGCTGCGACTGCCGGAAACAAGCGTCGCGAAGCTCGATTTGCTCGAGCTCTCGGCCGATCAGCGCCGCGCGATTGAATCCGGCAACGTGACGACCATCGCCGCGGCCTAAGGAAGCCGACTGTCAGACCGTCCGGCCGTCCGCCAGCGTTTGGAGTGGGGCCTGATTCCGGCAGTTCCGGTCCCATTCCGCGGTACCACGATCGACGAGCAGGCGCAATCCGATTACACGCATTGGATGGCGGATCAGCGCGTTGCAGGCGTCGCCGTCTGGGCGCACACCGGTCGCGGGCCGCACCTCACAAGCCAGCAGCGCCGCCTCGTGCTGGATACCTGGCGTACCGCATTGCCGCACAAAATCATCGTGGCCGGCGCGAATTCGGTCGAGATGGCACGCGACGCCAAACGCGGCGGCGCCAACGCGCTGCTCGCGTTTCCGCGGCGCGAGCAGACGATCGCTTACCACGAGGAGCTAGGGCGCGAGCTGCCGGTGATCGCGTTCTATCTGTACGAGGCGGCTGGCGGTGTGGACTATGACGGTGAGGCATTGCACGCGATCCTCTCGCTACCGACGGTGATCGGTATCAAAGTCGCGACGCTCGATTCGGTGATGACGTTTCAGCGTATCGCGGCAGTCATGCGGGATCACCCTGACAAGCTCCTGATCACAGGCGAGGACTGCTTCCTCGGCTATTCCCTGATGATGGGCGCGCGCGCAGCGTTGATCGGCATGGGTGCGGCCCTGACCGACCTTCAGACATCCCTCCTGAGCGCGCGTGCAAGGGGAGACGATCGCGTCTTCATGCGCCTTTCCGCGCAGCTGGATGCTTTTGCGCAGGCGACGTTCACAAATCCAATGGAAGGCTACATTCGCCGCATGCTCTGGGCCCTCGCCGCCGACGGCGTGATTCCCGAAGACGCCTGCGACGATCCCTGGGGTCCGGCATTGCCGGCCGCCGAACGTGACGCCGTCCGGCGTGCGGTGCGCGAGGCGCGCATACGGTAGCGCGCCGCGCGTTCCTCAAAACCAGCGCCGCTCTGGCGCTCGGAGGCTTGATGCCGAAAGCCAAGCAGCCTCACGTCGTCGTTGTCGGCGCAGGGGCGTTCGGCGGTTGGACCGCCTTCTTTTTGCGCCGTCGGGGCGCCCGCGTCACGCTCCTCGACGCCTGGGGACCCGGGAATTCGCGCGCGAGCTCAGGCGGCGAGACCCGTGTGATTCGCGCGACCTACGGGCCCCGCGCGGTCTACACGCACATGGCGGCGCGGGCCCTCACGCTTTGGAAAGAGCACCAGCAACGATGGCACCGGCAACTCTACCATGGTATCGGCGTGCTCTGGCTCGTCGAACGTGATGATCAGTACGAGAAAGCCGCTCTGCCGATTCTGCGCGACGCGCGCATCGCCTTCGAGGAGCTGCAAGGCGCCGCGGTGGCGCGGCGGTACCCGCAGATCAATTGCGAGCAGGTGCGCTGGGCGATTCTCGAACGGGACGGCGGTTATCTCACGGCGCGCCGCGCGTGCGCCGCGGTGCTCGAGGGATTCGTCGCTGAGGGCGGCGCGTATCGACAACTCGCCGTGCAGGCGCCGGTGCAACCACGCGCCGGCGAACTTTCTTCCGTGACGCTGTCGGATGGCAGTACGCTGACGGCTGATCGCTTTGTGTTTGCGTGCGGGCCGTGGCTGGCGTCGTTGTTCCCCGATGTGATTGGTGAGCGCGTGAAGCCAACCCGCCAGGAGGTCTTCTTCTTTGGGACGCCCGCAGGCGACCGCCGCTTCACTGAGGAGGCGCTGCCCGTCTGGGCGGATCACGGCACGCGGTTCATGTACGGCATCCCGGGGAACGAGTGGCGCGGCTTCAAAGTGGCCGACGATACCAGAGGACCCGTCATCGATCCGACTACCCAATCCCGAGTCCCGAGTCCCGAAGCCCTTCAAATCGCCAGCGATTACATCGCCTATCGCTTCCCGGGTCTCAAGGGCGCGCCCCTGCTCGAGTCACGCGTGTGCCAGTACGAAGAGTCGCCCGACGAGCACTTCATCATCGACCACCATCCGGAGGCCGCGAACGCCTGGCTCGTCGGCGGCGGATCGGGGCATGGCTTCAAGCACGGCCCGGCGGTCGGCGAGCTCGTGGCGCGGCTCGTGCTCACGGGGGAAGCGCCGAATGAGCAATTCCGGCTTTCGCGCTTCGCTCACTAAGGACTTCGAGCAGTTCAAGCGCGCGCTGCCGCGCGACTTTCCCGCGCATGTGCGCGACAACTATCGGATTGATCTCTCGGCGCGCTATCTGGGCCAGCCGCTGCCGCATCCCATCGGGAAGGGATCCGGCCAACTATCACTCAACGCGGGTCAGCTCGAGACGGATGCCGAGGCCGGGCTGGCGTTCGCGGTGCTGAAGACGGTGATCGCCCAGGACGCCGCGGGCGATCAGTCGATGGCGGCGTGGGCGATCCACGAGTCGAAAATGACAGTCGAGCGGCGCGGGGCCGGGTGGACCGTAACATGGAAGGGCAGGGGCTGGGACCGCTCGTTCGACGACTACCTCGCGCTCGTGCGCGCGGGGCGCGATCTCACGCGCGCGGGACGATTGCTCACGATTCCATCCGTCAAGTATCATCTGCCGCGACTCGCCGAGCCGTTTCGCGACGCGGAATACGCTTTCACGACCCGCGCACTGGCCAAGGTCTGGGGCGAGTCTCCACTGTTGCTCGAGAAGGACTTTTCACCGACGCTCGCCGGCGATGCCCTGGCCAATGAGAAGCAACAGATCCTGCGTTGGCTGCGCGAAGTCCCGCAGCGGATTCGCGCACACGCCGATGTGCGCCTTGCGATGAAGCTGATGCACGCGCGCTTCGACGAAGATTTTCAGCGCGACATGATGGCAGCCGCCGGCTCGGCCGATGCGCTTGTGGTCTTCAATCGACTCTTCGATGCCCAGAAGGGAGTCGCCTACGGAGGAGCAGAGCTGAGCGAGCGAAATCTGCGCGTTTTAGACCGGCCGTCCGACCGTCCGACCCTCCGACCGTCTCTCAGTGGCACCGGTAACATCCACAGCGGCCGCATGATCGTCGAATACGCGGTCCGGGGCTGCTCGTCGGTCCAGCTGCATACGTTCTTCCAACTGCCGCTCGAGGAGTATCCGGCTACTGCTGGCTCGCGCACCCAGCGCGCGCTGCACGCGTTGTTGTTTGATCCTCGAGACGGCTTGATCGCGGTCGTCCTGGAGCGCGAGGCAGAAGGAAAACTGGAGCGGCGAGGCGGCGAGCTACATTTTCTCGATCTCTTACCCGATGCATATAACGCGCGCTGAGCTGTTCGAGCTGACACAGCCGCTGCTCGAGCCGTTCGTCATCTCGGGCGGCACGATGACCGAACGCCGATCTCTCGTCGTGGTGCTGCACGCCGCCGCCGGGCACGTCGGCTACGGCGAGGCACCGCCGTTCCAATTCCCCTTCTACTCGGAAGAAACGCTGGTCAGCGCGCACGACATGATCGAGCGCGTCTTGATGCCGCGGGTGGTCGGGCGCGAGTTCGAGGGACCCGAGGCGATCGACGCCGCGCTGCGCGACGGCGTGCGCGGGAACTGGTTCGCGCGCGCGGGTATCGAGACGGCCGCGTGGGATCTCGAGGCGAACGCGCGTGGGGTTGGCCTCGCGACGCTCCTCGCCGAACGTCTCGGCGTCGCACCCGCAGCCAGCGTCGCCTGCGGCGTGGCATTGGGCATTCCTCCTGACCGCGATGCCGCTGAGCTCACGCGCGCCGTATATGACGCGGTGCGGCACGGATACGCGCGGATCAAAATCAAGGTGGCCCCCGGCTGGGACACGGCCGCGGTCCGCGCGGCGCGGCACGGGCTCGAGGGAAGCGATCTGCCGCTCACGGTAGACGCGAACGGCGCCTACGAATGGCCGCGCGACGAGGCGGCGCTGCGCGCGCTCGACGATGCGGGTCTGCTCTACATCGAGCAACCGCTTCACCCCGACGAGCTGGTCGGGCTCGCGCGACTCGGCGAGACGCTGCGCACCCCGATCTGTCTCGACGAGACGCTGCGCGACGCCCGGGCGGCTCGCCAAGTCATGGCGCTCAACGGCCCGAAAGTCTGGAACATCAAGGTCCACCGTGTCGGTGGCCTGAGCGAGGTCTGCCGGATTTACCGGCTGGCCGCCGAGTACGGCGCCAAGCTTTGGGCCGGCACCATGCCCGAGTCGGGCATCGGGTCCCAGGCCGCGCTTGCGGCCGCAGCATTGCCCCTGTTCGTCTATCCGTCCGACCTCGAGCCGTCCGCCCGCTGGTTCGGCAGGAACGGTGACGTCATCAAGCTCACGATGGGCAGGGGCGGGCGTATGGCGGTTCCGCAACAGTCGTGCGGCCGGCTGCTCGATCCGGGTCGTTTCCGCCTCTTGACCACGCCTGTACTTTTTGGGGCGCCATGAACAAGCCGACCACTGATTACTGGGCCAGCCACCTGTATCTGAGCCCGCGCCAGCGTCCCAAGCCCGACCAGCCGGCGCGCGATCTGGCGCCCCGCGCCGCCCAACGGTTCAAGACGGCGCGCGAGCAGCTGCGCAGCCTGCGCCACGTCACCGAGCAAGTCGTCTACCTGGGCACGACGTGGAAATGGGTATGGATGTACGAGGTCGGAGGCCGCAAGCTGGGCTACCTGCATCCAATGCAGTCCGGGGTCAGCGGGACATTTGTCTTGTCGGCGCCCGAGGAGCAGGAAATCAGCGCGACCAACGGATTGCCGCGCGTCATCAAGCAGGCCGTGCGCGACGGGACGCTGTTCGACGGCGTGCGCCATTGCTGGATGGATTTCGTCGATCTGGACGCGGTGCAGGCCTTCGTCGACGTGGTCAGATTGAAATACCAACTACTGGCGCGTCCGGAGTAGCAATTGTTATTTTCGTGAGCCTTCGGAGTGAGCAAAGCCGCCCAGGCCACAAGAGGTCATCTGCGTTCAGCTGCGGTCGTGGTGTTTATCCTCGCCCTCCCGCCTGTGGTCGCGAACGGCCAACAGGCTCAACCGGCTTCCTCGCGTTACCAAGCACCAGTCCTCAGCGGCAGCGACACCAGTAAGCTCAGGGGGCCGCGCCAACCGATCTTCTTCCGTCACGACGTTCATGCCGGGCAGGACCAGATCCCCTGCATGTACTGTCATTATTCGCAGACGTGCATTGGCTGCCATCAGTTGATCGGCGGAGGCCCGCCGTCCCATCAGGCGGAGATCAAGAAGGTGCGGGATGCCTGGCGCGAGCGAAAACCGCCGGAATGGATTCGGATTCACGCCCTGCCGGGCTTCGTGCGCTTCCCGCACATGCGGCACATCAAAGCGCTCGGCACGCAGGCCTGTGTGACCTGCCACGGCGACGTCCAAAACATGGCGCAAGTGTCTCAGGTCTCGACATTGCGCATGGGCTGGTGCGTGCGCTGCCACATCAAAAACAACGTGACACGCGATTGCAGCGTGTGCCATTACTAACATGAGCGACTCTCTCCCCGTCGATCGTCGCCGCTTTCTGAAGGTGCTCGGCGTCGCCGGGGCCGGGGCCGCCGCCGCGTCTGCGTGCGGGATCGGGCCCGAGCCGACCGAACGCCTGATCCCCTACCTCATCCAGCCCGAGGATCAGATTCCGGGCACCGCGACCTACTACGCCACGACGTGTCGCGAGTGCGCGGCGGGCTGCGGCGTTCGCGTCCGCGTGCGTGAAGGCCGCGCGGTGAAGCTGGAGGGGAATCCCGATTCGCCGATCAATCGCGGCCGGTTGTGCGCGCGCGGGCAGGCGGCGCTGCAGGGTCTCTACAATCCGGATCGCGTCGCGCATCCCATGGTCCGCAACGCCCGCGGCGGTTTCGAAGACATCGATTGGGACGGCGCCATCCAGCGACTCGCGGCGAAGGTCCGCGAGGCGCAGGGCAAAGGCATCGTGTTCCTGAGCGGCGTCGAGCAGTCGTCGTTCGGTGATCTGGTGGACGAGTGGATGAAGCAGGTCGGCGGCCGGCGCATGAGCTACGAGCCGTTCGGCTTCGAAGCGCTCCGCGCGGGCAACCGCATGGCGTTCGGCACGGCGAGTGTGCCGTCGTACGACTTCGCGAATGCGAAGTACATCCTCTCCTTCGGCGCGGATTTCCTCGATACCTGGCTCTCCCCCGTCGAATTCCAGAACGGCTTCGCGCGCGCGCACGCGTTCGATGCCGGCCGGCCCGCTTCGATGTCCAAGTTCGTGTACGTCGGCCCACGCCTGTCGCTGACCGGCATGAATGCCGATGAATGGATCGCCGCGCGGCCGGGGACCGAGGGACTGCTGGCCCTGGCGCTCGCCCAGGTCATCGTGGCGCGGCACCTGGCACGGCTGCCCACCGACGCCAGCCGGCTCAGCTCCTTGCTCGCGGGCTATGCGCCACGAGCTGTCGCGGCGACGATCGGCATCGATGAGGACGTGATCGTTCGTCTCGCCAGAGAATTCGCGATCTCGGGTGGCGGCCTCGCGGTCGCTGGCGGCATGGCGACACAAGGCCCAAACGGCGCCGAGATTGCCGCGGCAGTCAACATCCTGAACTACGCGGCTGGCGCAGTCGGAACCCTCGTAATGTTCGGCGCGGATCTCGCGATCGGTTCTACGCACACCTTCGGCGACCTCACGGCGCTGATGGCGGACATGGCGGCCGGCAAGGTGGCC
>QHTW01000047.1:7891-20549 GCA_003220955.1 Gemmatimonadota bacterium
CAGCAGCCGGTCGTGCAGCCGGTGTTCGACACGCGCCCGACGGGTGACGTGATTCTCAAGCTTTCCGGGAAGACCGGGACGTTCGAGGACTATCTCCAGGGCAAGTGGCGCGCAAAGCACGCCACGAACTTCGATCAGTACTGGATGGACTCGTTGGCGAAGGGCGGGATCTACACGGAAGCTCCGACTCGCGCGGTGCGGCTCGCGCCGAGCCTTTCGAGAATCAGCTTTGCCGCCCCTGCCGCCTCCGGCGGCCAGGATCAAGACGTCATCGTCTTCCCGCATCCGATTCTCCACGATGGCCGCGGCGCCAACAAGCCGTGGCTCCAGGAGCTTCCGGATCCGGTGTCGAAGATCGCGTGGCACAGCTGGGTCGAGGTACATCCTGACACGGCGGCGAAATGGGGTCTCGCGACCGGTGATTTAATCCTGCTCAAGTCCTCGTTCGGGGCGCAGAAATTCCCCGCCTGGATCACGCGCTCGGTCCGTCCCGACGTGCTCGCGGTGCCGACGGGGCAGGGCCATACCGCCTACGGCCGGTACGCCAAGGACCGCTCGGCCAACGCGTTCGAGCTGCTCGGCGCGCAGGCGAACGACTACGGCGGCCGCAACTTCGGCGTGCGCGCAAGCGCCACGAAGACCGGCGAGCATCGCAAGATCGTCACGACCGAAGGCGGGCCACGCGAGCTAGGGTTAGGGACGACCGAGGTCCTCCCGCTCGCGCGGGCGAAAGCGCTGCATCCGGGCGACCACCCGTTCCACTTCGAAGAGACGCCCGAGTACGCCAAGGAAGCCGTCGAATGGTGGGGCGAGCGCCAGCATGAGAAGGCGTCGATCGGGAACTACCGCGGCGAGCATCCGCGCTGGGGTCTCGCGATCGATCTGTCGAAGTGCACGGGCTGCGGCGCCTGCGTGACGGCGTGCTACGCCGAAAACAACATCGCGACCGTGGGCGAGGAGCTGATGCAACGCGGCCGCGAATTGTCGTGGATGCGGCTGGAGCGGTACTGGCGCACCGACGAGCACGGCAACCCGCAGGGTGCGGTGAACGAACCGATGTTGTGCCAGCAGTGCGGCAACGCGCCGTGCGAGCCGGTCTGCCCCGTGTACGCCGCCTATCACACGCCCGACGGCCTCAACGGCCAGGTCTACAACCGCTGCGTCGGCACGCGCTATTGCTCCAACAACTGCCCCTACAAGGTCCGCTACTTCAACTGGTACAACTACGCCGAGCGCGGCGGGCAGTACGAGGCTTTCCCCGAGCCGCTCTCGATGCTCCTGAACCCCGACGTCACGGTGCGGGAAAAGGGCGTCATGGAAAAATGCACGTTCTGCGTGCAGCGCATCCGCGGTGCGCAAAACCAGGCTCGCCTCGAGAATCGGAACGTGCGCGACGGCGACATCGTCACGGCATGCGCGCAGACCTGTCCGTCCGAAGCGATCGTGTTCGGCGACCTCAACGACCGGAACTCCCGCGTTTTCGAGCTCGCCGGCAATCCGCGCGGCTATCATGTGCTCGCCGGCCTGAACACCAAACCCGCGATCACCTATCTCGCGCGCGTCGTCGCGCACGAGACGCCGAGTCATGGCTGAGACGACGCAAGCGCCCCCCCCGCCGTCGCGGCTGACCTACGATTACGTCACGCGCACCATCGCGCGGACGCTCGGCAACCCGACGCGTGGCTATTTCCTGCTGCTGGGCGCGGCAGTCGGGCTGCTCGCGCTCGGCATCATCACGCTGCTGTTCCTCATCCGCTACGGACTCGGGCTCGCCGGGTACTCGCACCCGGTGTACTGGGCCGTTTTCATCACCTGTTTCGTCTTCTGGGTCGGTATCGCGCACTCGGGGACGCTGATCTCGGCGATCCTGTTCCTGTTCCGTTCGGGCTGGCGCACGGCCGTGTATCGCACGGCCGAAGCGATGACGGTGTTCGCGGTGATGACGGCGGGACTGTTCCCGCTGATTCACATCGGGCGGCAGTGGTACTTCTACTGGCTGATTCCGTATCCCAACGAGCGCGGACTCTGGCCCAACTTCAAGTCGCCGCTCATCTGGGACGAGTTTGCAATCGGGACGTACTTCACCGTCTCGACCGTGTTTCTGATCATGGGTCTGATCCCCGACATCGCCGCGGTGCGCGACCTGGCGACGGGGTGGCGCAAGAAGCTGTACGCGATCACGGCGCTCGGCTGGACCGGTGCGAACGAGCAGTGGCGCCACTACACGCGCGGCTATCTGTATCTCGCCGCGCTCGCGACGCCGCTCGTGCTGTCGGTACACAGCGTGGTGTCCTGGGACTTTGCGATGGCGATCGTCCCGGGCTGGCACGCGACGCTGTTCGCGCCCTATTTCGTGGCCGGCGCGATTTACTCGGGGTGCGGCATGGTGATCACCCTGCTCACGCCGATCCGCAAGCTCTTTCAGTTGGAAGAAGTCATCACGGTCCATCACTTCGAGAACCTCGCCAAGTTGTGCCTGCTGACCGGCTCGATCGTCAGCTTCTCGTACCTGACCGAGAACTTCGTCGCCTGGTTCAGCGGCAATCCAGCCGAGCGCGCGGCGTTCTGGTATCGCGCCTTCGGGCCGTATTGGTGGGCGAGCTGGACGATGAACATCTGCAACGGCTTGCTGCCCTGGCTGCTGTGGTCCAAGAGAGTGCGCACGAACATCACCGCATTGTTCGTGATTTCGATCTTCGTCAACATCGGCATGTGGTTCGAACGGTACGTGATCATCGTGGTGTCGCTCGCGGGCGAGCCCTACACGACCTGGACGAACGCCGTTTATAACCCGACTTGGGCGGACTGGGGCATCATGGCCGGCAGTTTCGGCTGGTTCTTCATGTGGTTCCTGCTGTTTGTGAAGAACTTCCCGGCTGTGGCGATCTCGGAAGTGAAGGAAGTGCTCGCGGCGCCGATGCGGCAGAAAGCGCGTGCGGGAGTTCAGCACACATGACGACGCACCTGCGCCTGCCGCTCCCCAAGCCGCTGCAAGACATCATTCACCCGCCGCCAACCCCCGGCGTGCTGGGTGTCTTCTCGTATCTCGACACGACGGTCGACGCCATCAAGAAGCTGCGCGCCGCCGGGCACACCGACTTCACCGTCTATTCGCCCGTCCCGCGTCACGAGATCGAGGACGCGCTGGGCCAGGCGGTGAGTCCCGTGCGGATGTTCACGCTCATCGGCGGGATCGCCGGCTGCGCCATCGGCGCCTGGCTGACGCTCTGGATGTCATACGACTGGCCCATCGTGGTCGGCGGCAAGCCGGTCGGCTCGGTGCCGCCGTACGTCGTCATCATGTTCGAGATGACGATCCTGTTCGGCGCGCTGTCCACCATCCTCGGTATCCTCTTCAATGCGGCGTTTGCCGCGCGCCGTCTGGGGACGGTCCAGTACGATGAGCGGTTCACCAACGACCGCTTCGGGATCTTCGTGCCCACGGTGTCCGATAAGGCGTCACCGGTCGAGAAGCTGTTGCGCGATGCCGGCGCGGAGGAGGTGCGCCGTGGCTAGGCGCGCGCTGCTCGTCGCGGCGCTCGCGCTGCTCAGCGCGTGCGACCCCGACACCGTCGTCCACAAGGTCGGCTGGTTCGCGACGATGCGGCACCAGCGCAACATCAAGCCGTACGCCCGGCCCATTCCGCCGGTCGAGGGCGCGGTTCCGGTCGCCGGCGCGGAGCTCCCGCTGACGCGGGAGCTCGCCGATCGGCTGGCGAATCCACGGACGCGCACCGCCGAGTCGCTGAATCGTGGGCAGTGGGTCTTTCAGACCTATTGCCAGGTGTGTCATGGCGAGCGCGGCCAGGGCGATGGTCCCGTGTCGCTGGCCGGCGGTGGCCCGTTCCCTGGCGTGCCGTCGCTCGTCGATCCGACGCGCCCCAAGATGACAGACGGCGCCATCTACGGCATGATCGTCGAAGCGCAGCGCATGGGCCGCGGCCTCATGCCGCGCTATGGCGACAAGATCCACGGCAACGATCGCTGGGATCTGGTGAACTACGTGCGCAACTTGCAGCTCAACGCCCGGGGTAACCGGTGAGCGTCGCGGTCGCCAGCAGATCCGATCTCGTTCAGAAGGCGCGCCAGGCTCCGATCGCGCGCTTCGCGCTGTTTGGCGCCATCGCGGCGATTCTCGGCGGTATTGTGCTCGTCGGGGGACTCATCAGCGGGCATCCCGAGCGGACGTGGTGGGCCTACCACGCGAATTTCATGTTCTGGGTTGGACTCGCGCAGGGCATGGTCGTGTTCGCCGCGGTGCTGAAGCTCGCCAAGGGCCACTGGGGCGGCGTCGTCATTCGGTTTGCGGAAGCTGCCGCCGCCTTCACCACGGTCGCGGTGGTCCTCTTCATCGGACTCGTCATCGGCCGCCAATACATCTTTACCTGGATTCACGAGCCGCGACCCGACGTCGCCTGGTGGCTCACCAGCAAGTGGTTTTTTCTCCGCAACGGCGCGATCCTGGTCATCTTGTCCTGGTTGTCCTGGCGTTTCGTGCGTCACGACACCGCGCCCGACGCGCGTGAGCTGGAGAGCGGCGAAGTCGTCGCGCGTCTCACCGACTCAGGCGTCATCGCGCGCGACGCCGCGATCTTGGTGCTCGCCTATGCCTTCGGGCACAGCCTGCTCGCGTTCGATTTGATCATGTCGCTGGCACAGAAGTGGGTGAGCAACCTGTTCGGCGCGTTCTACTTCATGGGCAGCTTCCTGGCCGCGCTCATGATGCTGGCCGTGCTCGCCATCACGCTGCGCCGCGCCATGGGCCTCGCCAGTATCTATACTGAGCGCCAGCAGCACGACCTCGGCAAGCTCTGTTTCGGCTTCACCGTGTTCTGGGCATACCTGATGTGGTCGCAGTTCCTCGTCATCTGGTACGGCAATCTGCCCGAGGAGACGTATTTCATCTTTTACCGTCTGACGGGGGCGTGGCGACCGGTCGGGATCACAGTGTTCTTCTGCGTCTTCCTGATCCCGTTTATCGGGTTGCTCGGCGTGAAACCGAAGAAGTTTTCGCCGACAATGGTGGGCTTCGCGCTCGTGAGTCTCTTCGGGATCTGGCTCGAGCGCTATCTCGAGGTCGTGCCCTCGATCAATGGCGGCAAGGGTCCCGCCATCGGCCTGACCGAAGCGGGGGTGACGCTGTTTTTCGCGGGACTCTTCTTCCTCTCGTGGGGCTGGTTCGCTGGCCGCTATCCGATCATCTCCCCCCGTCTCGCCGCCGACGCGTTGCAACGTGAGCAGCACTAGCTTTCAGATACAGAAGTAATTACATCAAATAGTCTTCTTACGTTGTTTTCCTCACCGCGTGGAGGCCTGTTATGTCATTGAGTCGTTTGCTGGCGATTGCGGCGATCGCGTTAGCAGCAGCCTGTGGCAGTAGCACGGGGACCAATCCCCCGCCTCCTCCACCACCACCTCCAGCCCCTCCGCCGCCTCCACCGCCGCCACCCGCTCCGACGCTTTCGGTGTCCGTGGCAGACAACTCATTCACCCCGTCGAACGGGCCGCTGTTGAGCGGTGGCACCGTCACGTGGACTTGGACCGGTGCGAACAATCACAACATCACGTTTGAAGACGGCCAAGGAAACGCAGCTAACCAGATGACTGGCACACACACGCGGACTTTCCCCACCGTGACCACCGCGACCACGTTTCGCTATCGCTGTACGAACCACTCGACCGCTTTCGGCAGCGGGATGTCGGGTCAAATCGTTGTGACACCGTAAGCATCGGGGAAGACGGTGAGAGTCAGCCGCGGCGCGCGTATGTTTGTCGCATGAACATTTGGCGCGTCGCGGCTGATTTAGCGACGGCCGGCACGCGAGGGGCGCTCGCGACGGTCGCGCGCGCCCGCGGCTCGACCCCCGTTCCGGCCGGCACCAAGATGCTCGTTGGGCCCGAAGGCCGGCTCCTCGGCTCCGTCGGCGGCGGGTGCGTGGAGGCGGAAGTCATCGGCGCCGCGCTCGACGCCCAGGCGCACCGCCGGCCCGCCCTCCTGACGCATCATCTGAACGCCGACCTCGCCGGCGATCTCGGCCTCTCCTGCGGCGGCACCGTCGACATCTTCGTGGAGCCGCTCGTCGCGGACGAGGCGTACGTACGTGTCCTCGAGACCGCCGCCGCCGCCGACTCAGGTTTGGTCCGTACCGCGACCGAGTGGAGCACGGGACCGGTGAAGACGTTCGAGCCTCTGCTTGCGCACCGTTCCACCGCCGCCCCGGCGACACTCACGCGCGACGGTCGCTTTATGGAGGAGCGCCTGACGCTGGCACCACGCGTATTCGTCTTCGGGGCAGGGCACGTCGGCGCGGCGATCGCGCGCGCCGCAGCAGCGGCAGGATTTCGCATCACGGTGATCGACGACCGCGCGGACTATGCGGACGCGTCCCGTTTCCCCGACGGAGTCGCGGTCCTCGCGGGGGACGTGGATGCCGCGCTCACCCGCTACCCGCTCACGAGTGCAGACGCCGTGGTGATCGCGACCCGCGGGCATCGCAATGACGCGCTCATCCTGGAGCGCGTGGCGCCCTCCGCGGCCGGATATGTCGGCCTGCTGGGAAGCCGCCGCAAGAAAATCGTGGTGACGAAGGGTCTGACCAGCGCGGGCGTGCCCGCAAAGAGCCTGCGCCGCGTGCGTGTGCCCGTCGGACTGGCGATCGGGGCGGTGACCCCCGAGGAAATCGCCGTGAGTGTCGTCGCCGAGCTGATCGCCTGGCGCCGGAGTGCCCGTTAGGGAAGCGGTTGCACCTGCTCGAGTAGCCGGTTCAGCGAGTCTACGGAAATGGGACCGGTAATTTCCACGCGCAGTCGTCCAATGAAGCGCGCGAGCAGATGATCAGCACGCTCGCGGTAGGCTCTCGCCCCAAACCCGGAACTCAACGAATCTCGGAGTTCCGATCCCGCCGGGCGCTGGATTATCTGAATGACGGAGGAGGAATCGAGCGCCTGCTCGACCACGACCGCGCCGTTCCCTAGGCCGCGGCGGATCGCGCGGATAGGCAACCCTGGAAGTCCCACCGGCTGCTGGCCAAGCAGCGACCGCGCGACGTCGCGACTGATACCCCCCCACCCCGTGGTAGCTCCGCGCTCGGATTTTGCAGCCGCGGGAACAGCAGCGCCCGTGACAACAACGGTCTCTAGGTGCGCGGTTTTCAATCGCTCGCGCAGCAGCGAGTCGTTCAACTGGACCAGTCCGACGGAGTCGCTCACCCGACGAGCAGCGGGAGTAGGGGAGGACGCCGAGTTTCTCGCTTCGGCGGACGCCACGACGTCCGACGCTGGTGCCCGCGATTCGCGGACGCGGTCGATCTCATCGGCGGGGGCGGGAGTCGTGCGACGTGTCCCGCGTGCCTGCACGGGAGCGGCCGCCTTTTGCTCCTGCCGCGGCGCGCCGGTCGTGCGATTCGTGGCGACGACGGTCGGCTCGGCGGTCGGCCCTTGCTGGTCCGAGGCGACGACACTTTGATTGGGGCTTCGCAACAGGTAACCGATCCCGAGGGCAAGCGCGATGGACGCGGCCCAGGCGAACGGCATGCGGACGTGCCAGCGGTGGCGTGCGGGTGTGCGGCGAATCTGCTCAAACGGTGGCGCGGGACGCTCCCGCGGCCGCGCCCGGCCTAGCACCGCACTCGCCCGATCGCGCAAGGCGCGCTCGTCGGTGAGTGCCGCGCGACACGTCGCGCATTGCGCGACATGCGCTTCGAGCGCCGCCCGATCACCGGAGGGCAGCTCGCCATCGAGGTACGCGTGCAGCGTTCCCTCATCCACGTGCGACATCCTGTCCTCCTTCCTGTCCGGCATCATAGGCCTCGACTAATCTCCGGCGCGCCCGCGCCAGCGTGGTTCCAATCGCGCCGCGAGCCAGTCCCGTCTGCGCCGCGATTTCGTCATACGACATTCCGGCGTCCCACAAGAGCAGCGCCTCACGATCGCGCGGAGTGAGCTGTTCGAGCGCTGCGCGAACGCGCGTGCGCTGGGTGTCGGCGTCGATCTCGTCTTCCGGTGCGCTGTGCACGGTCTCCGGCTCACTCTTGAGCAGCGTGAGATGCCGTTTCTCTCGCGCGGCCCGGCGGGCCTCGTCACGCGCCATGTTTGCCGCCACCACAAAGAGCCATCCGCGTGTGTTCTCCGGTCGATGAACCAGTGCCCGCGTAAACGCCTCCTGGGCGAGATCCTCCGCGCGCTCGGCGTCCCATACCTTGCGGTACAGGAAGCGCACGAGCGCGGGATAGGTGTTGCGATATACTTCGGCGAGGTCTTCGGGCACCTGGCCTCTCAGCCCCGGAATTCACGCACCAGCCGCTCCAATTCACCCGGATTGAACGCTGTCTTGCCACCCGCTCCAATCTTGATGCTGGCGTGCCGCCCGGCCACCAACACGGCCGGTTCGAGCGCGGCGGCCTCCCGCAAGTCGGGGAGGGCCTTGAGCAATGCGAAGTATGCGTCGCTGTAGGGAGCGATGCTCACGACCCGCAGCGAGTCGCCGTGACCGAGGTCGGTCCACGTGCCGGCGCGCATGATGAACAGCCGTCCGCCGATGCGCTGCGTCGGGTTGATACCCGAGCGCGCGCGGCGCATTTCATCCAGCTCCGTCATATTCATCGTCCCGGTCACGGTGACACTTTCCAGGTACACTGCGTCAGCCATCGACTTCTCCCGCGCGGCCCGTCCGACCGACGCCGCACCGGCTTGATCGGCCGGCGCTGCCGCAGGGGCCTGCATGACGCGATCCTCGGCGCGCTGGCGCAGCGCGATCGTGGGTTCCTGGACGAGATACGACGTGTACTCGGTCAAGATGCCGTATCGCAGCGCGAGCTGCTTCAGCGCATTCATGACCTCCGGCGTCTGTCCATGCAGGCGGATTTCACGGGAGAGCGCGCCGACCTTGCGCGCAGCCCAAAGCTGTTCGATGTAGCGAGCGTCGGCGTTCTCACGATCGCCGAAGATCGTGCGGAACTCCTCTTGGCGGCCGTTCCGCCGCCCGCTTACCGTCAGCGACTGCTCACCGCTCCCTGCTCCCCGATACCTGCCGAGCACTACCATCTCATCGCCGGCGAACAGGTCGGGCAGGTTGCCAGGCTGAAGATCGTAGAGCTCGACGCCAGAGCCTGCCGTGATGGTGACGTCGGTCAGCACGGGGCTCGCGACCTTCGCCGCCAGCGCCCCTACGGCCCGCTCGATGTTCTCACCGGGGCGGATGTACTCGGTGGTGCCGCGGGCGCGTTCCGTGAGCCGGTCGAGCAGGAACGTGTTCACGTCGTCGCCGATCCCGAATGAAAACACGCGGAACCTCCCGCGCCCCTGCTCGGCGCGGTCCGCGATACGCTCGGGGTCGGTTTCGCCGGTAGTCGGCTGTCCGTCGGTCAGGAAGACGACGACACCGAGCGACTGCTCCGCCGGCGATTCGGCGAACGCCTCCGCCAGCGCGCCGGCGATGTTGGTCCCACCTTCCGCGTCCAGACTCCGAATCCAGCTTTCCGCATCGCGGCGCGCGTCGCTGGTCATGTTGGTCCAGCCTTGCGCGTAACGGCGGACGCCGCCTGAGAACGCAACCAGCCGGAATCGGTCGCCTTCACGCATCGATGCGAGCAGCTGAATGAGCGCGGATTTGGCCTGCTGGATCTTTTCACCCGACATCGAGCCCGACACGTCGATGACCGCGACGAGATCGCGACGCAGCGCGGCGGCGTCTGCCGCTGCCCCCGGCGCGAGCAGGAGCATGAAGTATCCGTCTTCACCGACGGGATGGTGCGGCAGCAGCGACAAGCCGACCAGGCCGCGTGCGAGCGGCAGCAGCAGCTCGAAGTCTCCCCCGGCGGCTCCATCCGCGAGCGTCACCTCGAGACGATTGTCGCGGCGTGTGACCTGAACCTGGTGGGTCGGCGAATAGGGATCGCCGAAACGCGCGGCACTGTCGACCTCCATGCGAAAGCTGCGCGGCGCACTTCCACGATTGCGATCGCCGAGGTAGCGGAACCGCCACGCGTCCCCCGCGCGGTCGAGAAGCTGCGTGTACTTCAGCGTGATCTTGCGCGTCTCGCCAGGGGCGATAGGGAACACCCGCGCGCGAATGAGCCCCTGACCAGCGAGCTCGATCAGCGCGGGGTCCCGCTTCTGGCGCACGATGGCTTCGTAGATCGAGCGGGCCTGCGCGGCGTCCATTGCCTCGCCGCGCAATTCTTGATCCCCTTGCCAGAGCGAGTAGCTCGAGAAGACGGCCTCACCCGGGAGTGGGAAGTGGTACATCCCCTCTTCCAATGCGGGACCGTTGTTCCGGAACCACTCTTCCACGGTGACGCGGGCTACGCGCCCGCTGATGCTGACCTGGACGGCGCCGCGGAGACGCTCGACTCGCCCACTGAGATCCTGCGGCACAGGCCGAACCGGATCGATCCAGCCTTGGGCGAAGAGCGAAGTCGAGAGGGTGCCCAGAAGGGCGACGGCTCCCAGCACGCGCGAGCACTGCATGATGAACTCCGGTAAGGGACGCATGAGAGACGGGCATCCCGCCGAAGCTTGCACACGCTGGTCCTAGGCTAGCCTATGGCGCACTGATTCGCTCCGGATTCCAGTATTTCCGCATCCGAATCCGAAGGGTCCACTAACCCCAGGTTGGCTTCCTTTATGGTGCGGTATGCTTCCGGAAAGGGCGTCGCGCGGTCCGCGATCCATTTGAGAAAGACCCGTTCGTCCTGTATCACGGCAGCGGCATTTGTGGCGGCGATCACATCGAAGCGCGCGGCGACGGCACGGTCGGCCCGTCGCTCGCCCTCGCTAGCGTAGTGAGCGGGGAGGACGAGATAATCCCCAGGCCACGTTTCCCGCGCACGCTCCAGGCTGTGCCAGAGCAGTTTAGCCCAGGATTCGGACTGCCCCGCGAGATCGGGCCGGCCGATCGACTGGACGAACAGGAAATCGCCTGTGAGCGCGAGGCCGTCGTCCGCGAGCAGCGCGATGCTGCCGAGTGTGTGACCCGGCACGTGCGCGGCGCGCAGCGTGGCCCGTCCGAAGGCGATCGTGTCCCCGTCCCGCAGCGGGTCATAGGTCAGCCGGCCCGGCGTTTGATCGTAGGGTGAGACCGCATCGTCAGGGTGCAGGAAGTACGGGACCCGCCAACGCGCCGCTGCGGCGCGCGCGCCGCTCAGATAGTCCGCGTGAATGTGCGTATCGACCACCGCCGCCGGTGTCGCGCCGAGCTCGGTCAGCACGGCGTGGTACCGCTCGACATGACGGCCGGGATCAATGATGACCGCATCACCGTCGCTCACCAGGATGTAACTGAGCGCACCCTTGCCGACCCGATCGAGCTGGACGACGTGAGAGAAGGAGGGGGTGGGGGACAGTCTGCGGGCCACGTAGACGGTCTCCCAGGCGGCCATTCCGCCGATGACGGAGTACGCCTCGTAGCCGCGCTCGCGCAGAAACGCCGTCGCCTTCTTACTGGAGTTACCGTGACCGCAGATGACCGCGATCGGTCGCGCCGCATCGAGCCGAAGCGCAGCGACGTCCGGCATCGCAAACAGCTTCGAGTTCGGCTGCGCGTGAAAATCGAGCTCGGGCCCCAACGCGATATGCCCGCCCTCGACCTTGTCGGGGGCGCGAACGTCGAGCACCTGGAGCGGCTCCCCGCGATCGAGCCGCTCGGCGAGCTCCTGCGGCGGCAGCTGCGGCAGCGGCGAATCCGGCATGAGCGTTAGTGTCGTCCGCCCGGGGTAAAAACGCAACGGCCCCGCGCGGACAGGCGCGGGGCCGTCATGGGAACAGGATCTCGCCTATCGCAACGGCATCATGGCGCCGAATTGGAGCGCGAGCGTGTTCGTCGCTGGGAGTCCGAGCTTGGTGTTGTGCGCCATCATTGTGTACGCGATCTCGAACCGGCCGCCGAGCCCGCTCAGCAGCGGGAAGTGGTAACCCCAGGCGACGTTGACTCCCTTTGCCGTTTCGGCGCTCGTCCCGCTTGTCTTCAGATACACGAGATTGCCACCCGCGCCCGCATACCAACCACCGGACACCGCGTAGTTCACGCGGGCAGAGACATTCCCGCCGAAAATCGTCGTCCCAGATGTCTGCAGCCGCGTAATGTCTAGTCCAGGCTCGATCGCAATTTTTCGGGCGATCGGAAGGATCGCGAACAGGACGGGGGGCCCGGCGGGCGTTCCGAGAACGCTGATCGCACCGCCGCGGCCGGGAATGGAGACTGCGGTCAGGTCCGAGCCGCCTCCGACGGCGTGGGAACGGGTGTAGCCCCCCTGGACGCCGAACATGGATTGCCAGACTCGGTTCGACGCGGGCGCCGGTCCAGTCGTGCGACTCCGCATCCCGACCTGCTTCGAGACGCCGAACTCCAGCGAGTACACATTCGCCGGCGACAGCAGTTTCGCCTTTCCGAAGAAGAGCACGTTCGCCTCGACCCGGGCGCGCAGGCCGCGAGTGAACCCGAATCGGTAGCCGAGCGCGGCGGAGACACCGAGCTGTGTCTCGTGCTGGCCATTCGTTTCCAACCAGTTGAGTGCGCCTCCGGCGGCTGCGTACACCTTTGGCGTGAGTGCGTAATCTCCGCGCACGCCGAGCTGGAAGAGCGATGCATCGCCAAGGAGGCTCACCGCGTTGCCTTGCAACGCGCTTAATGAGGTTTCAAATGCGATCTGCTGCTTCCAGG
>QHTW01000047.1:20566-21073 GCA_003220955.1 Gemmatimonadota bacterium
CAGGGATGCCGAAGACATCGATTTGATCCGACACTTTCGTACCGGCTGCCTTGATCCGACTGTACCCGCTCTGAATTCCAAATTCAGGCTGCCAGCTCTGCGCGCGGGCGCGGGCGGGGAGGGGGGCGCCCAATGCGGCCAGGCACGCGAGAATGGCGATCGTTCTGTGCACGGTGACTCCTCGAAGATTTTTCGGCAGGAAAAAGGCGCCCCAATATTGAAGTTACGTGAGGAAACGCAATGCCTTTACGGACCTCGCGCTTTGGAGGACTCCCCTTTTGGGGGACCCCGTCTATATTGACCGCTATTGTGAAACAGTTCACAAACGACACTTGCAACGACACGCTGCCGTTCCCTCACTTCATGTCCCGGAGGAGTCCCGCAATGCGCTTCGCTTTGCTCACGGCCGTCGTGGCCATCGGCGCGCTCGCCTGCGGTAAGAAGGGCGACCAGACCCAAAACCAGCCGCAGGCTGCGCCCCCCGCGCCGCCCGCTGCTGCTGCAGCC
>QHTW01000115.1 GCA_003220955.1 Gemmatimonadota bacterium
CGTTGATCGGCAGCGTCCGACCGTCCTGGAACTGCACCACCTCACCCGTCCGCGCGTTCTTCATCCCCTGGTCGACCGGGTCCACGTCGAGAAAGCCGAGTGCCGTCCCCGAGCGTGCCCCTCGGACGAGGATGCGATAGAACTTGGAGGGGTCGAGCAGCGCCGGGGACTTCGTGTCCCAGTTGCGGGCATATTGCTGGCCCGTCGCATCGAGGGCCATCGGCACGGGTCCGAACACGAGCACCGGAGCGCCACTGCTCATCGTGCAGTCGACCGGTGATCCGCTGCTGGGGTCCCCGGTCAGGATGCAGACCTCTACGACCGGTGCGAGTTTGCTATTGAACGTGCCCGCGTGAAAGAGAGCGCTGGGATCGGGCGCGAGCGGTGGCAGGAAGAAAACATGCGCGTTGCCGTGGTGCGCGCCGTCCGAGATCAGGTACGCGGGGCCCGCGCTCGCCACTGGCTGCACCGGCTGCTGGTCGCGACATCCGACGGAGATGACAGCGCTGACTGTTACGGCGAGTGCGAGGGCCCGCATGACACGCTCCTATTCACGAATAACTTCGCGGCGGCCGTCCACTGTGGCCGCGACCGGTGCCGACAAAAAACAATGGCCCCGCGCTACCGACCGGGCCGGAGATCCGTGAGCACGATCTTGAACACTGCAACACAGCGCGGAGGCTCTCGACCGGCGACCCAGCTATCGAATTGCAGTGCCCGGCCGGAAAAGACCACCCTCTGGCTCTTCTGCATGCGGCCCGCGGCTGCGTAGATCGGCGAGCGGGAACCGACCGTGGCCTTGAACACGGCGGGGGGCAATGTCCGATACATCGTGGCCAGGGTGTCAACCAAGAAGACCAGGTCTGCGGCTGAGGAGTCCTCCCCGGGGGCAATCACCGGCCGATCATATGCCGTGATTGCGCTCAAGATACCGCCCCAGCTCTGGACGAGACCGACGGTACGGCTTATGGCGGCAGCCTGCTGCGAGGCCTCGTGCTGGAACTGTTCCCGAGCGATCGGATTCGTCTGCTCGGGAGCCTGGAATCGGCGACACCAGTCATTCACGGCGACCGCGAAGCGATGCTGGTCCGGGGGGACTGGAGCGCACTGCGGTGCCGCCCACTCCACAGCTCGCGCGCTCGGCGAGGCGTTGGCAACCGCCGGATGGTCTTCGCGCGAATGGTACTGTGCTTCGAGCGTCAGGAAGGTTCTCTTCCAAGCGGGTGAGAAATAGCGGTCCATGAGTTCGGTGCGGAACGGTGCGTTCTCGTCCGAGTACTGGTTCATCAAGGCACGCAAGCATGGGACCAACGCTGACCGGGGAAGCAGCTTTAAGTTCTGGGCGTCGAGGTATCCCCGATTGAGGCTGTCTTCCACCGGGGTCAGCCCCGATCGAACCTGATTATCGCTCGTACGGACGTAAGTATGATCCGAGGTCAAGACGTACAGAATCTCCTGAAGGCGGGACACTGCGGCGTATTGCCGCGCCCGGGTCTGGACGGTATCCGCGACCTTCATGTCGGCCAGAACCCGCTCGGCCATCGGCATCGCCTGAAGGTATCCGGGCGGCATCACGGAACTGGCGGGCGGGATAGGCTCCCGTGCCGCGCCAGGTGTCTCTCCTCTCGCCGCGAGCTCTGGAGTCCACACTGCCGTAAGCGAGTCCCTCACTAATCGTGCAGCAGCAACTTGAAAAAGGAACTCATCACGGCTACCCCCACCCAGCACTCTGACCCTACGCGCATTGACCGGGTCTTGCGGATATCTCTCCAGAGCTACTCCGGCCTCGCAATGGAGAAAGCGCCCACCTGGTGACTGCGGTGGTTCTTCGTTATCGCCCTCGTCCTTGATACAAGCCATAACGTTTGAGTTGTTCGGGGGGAGTCCCAGCGATGGGAGCGCTGCCTGGAGGTACCGCGCAATCGCCAGGATCGTCGCCCGGTAGCGGTAATCGCTTTCTGTCTTCCGCTTCCTGTAGATCGCAACTGCAGCGTAAACGGGCGTTTCGCTTTTTGGTGCGACCTCTATCTTGAGGTCCGACGGCTGCAGCGAGACGCTCAGTACCCCGTCGTTCATTCGCAAGCCTGACTCCGCTGTCATCTCCATTCGGGAGACAAACGAGCTGCCACTTAAGATCGAGTCCTTCCATATCGTCAGCGTCCCGTACCCATCGAGTTTCCCACTCTTGCAGGCGCCGGTCCAACTTAGGAAAAACCTATCGGAGTACCGCCGGGCATCTATTTTTTCGACGTCCTGCAATGATGCCGTACAATCCGTCCTCAGGTCTGAAGCCCAAGGGGCCTCGCCCCCATGACCTACCCCCTGCGCAGGCTTGCTGGCTTGGGCCGCCGCTCGCGGCGAAACGCCAACCACAAAGACCATTGCCGGCAACATCCAACTGAAGCGCGAACGCCAAGTTGGTCTGTTCATGTCAGCCACCTCGTATCGTGTTTTGTAACGCCCAGAGCCCCGTCGAGCCGCGCTTACCCACATGCCGGCGCGCCCTCTATCGTCGCCGGCGGAATCGGCGTACTGCCGACGAAGATCGCGCACACCTGTCGCGTGTTCGGGTTCTGCATG
>QHTW01000116.1:0-269 GCA_003220955.1 Gemmatimonadota bacterium
GGTGAACCGCGCGCAAAGCGGATTGTGCACGTAGGGCCACAGGTCGAGGCATACGGGGGGATGGATGTGCAGCCAGGTGAGCCCGCAATCTGGGAACGTTGCGTTGGGAGTGCCGACCGTCTCGCCGATCGTGAAGTAGACGTCGTGGGGCGGGACTTGAATCTGCCCATTGCTCATCCACAGCTGCGTGAGACCCGGGTCGATATCGACGAGCGCCGTCCGCCGCGCTGCTGAGAGGAGGCGCGGGTCAATCCCATAGTGGAAGTTCA
>QHTW01000116.1:295-4542 GCA_003220955.1 Gemmatimonadota bacterium
CCGGCGCAGTCAGGAACGTGACCTGTACATCGGTCTGGCTGTCAGAATCGATCGAATAGAGCAGCACGCGGTTCCACAGGCCGAACCGCTCCAGCCGGTCGCTAAACGTCGCAAGGATCTTCGCGTTCCGGGCCGGATCCTTTCCGGGCCGGAACTGCTCCAGCCACCACACGTCGCACCCTAATCCCCGGAGGGCTTGGACGTACTGCATGTAGACCCAGAGGTGCCCGCCCCCTTCCGGATAGTTCGCGACGTCGAAGGACGACACAACGACCGTCGTCATAACTCGGGGAGCGCCGGCTCCAGCGCGTTGAACCAGCGCTCGACCTCCGCGAGCTGATCGAACCCCCACGCGGCGCCGTCCTTGAGCAGGGCGACCGCCGGCCAGATGATCCGATTGGCGTAGCGGGCGTACTCCGCGGTTTCGAACAGCGTGTTCAGATCTTGCGTCGCCGGCAGCTTCCAGCCGGCGCGCGCTACTGCCCGCCGGTAGAGGTCGAGAATCCAGGAGCGTTCGGGCTTCGCAAACCGGAAGAGAAACGTCGAGAGGTCGTAGCTGATAGGCCCAACAGCCGCGTGATCCCAGTCGATCAGTCGCGACGTGGCGACTGGCCCGCCGCCGTTCCCCGAGTGACACAAGAGCGTGTTGGTCGTCCAGAGGTCTCCGTGGAGTACTGTGTCGGGGCCGCCGAGGGATTCGAGCAGGGCGACGCGCTGGGGCAGGTCGTCTCTGAGACGGTACAGGTGGCCGAGCAACCGTCCACGCAGCTCGCCCTGCTCGGCCGTGGCTTGGACGTGCGGCGGCGCAAGCGCCTCGAGCACACCGATCGCGTCGCGGATATTGGCCACGAAGAACGAGGCGCCCAGGCTGCCGCAGAAATGCCGGCACTCCGGCACCACGGCGTGGCCCGCCCCACGCAGATGCAGTTCGGCGATCAAATCCACCACCGCGCCGACCTGCTGCGGATCGGGCCGCGCCGGATCGAGCGCGGTCTCGCCGAGGTCCTCGTAGACGTGCCAGACGGTCGTACCATGACGCTCGGCGGCGGCGGCGACGAGGCGCGGCGCGCGGTCGTCGAGACGCAGAGCCGGCAGCCACTTCTGCAGCACGAGCTCGTTGCGGCGAGCGAGCCAGGGGTCGTATCGCTTCGCCACGAAGGACGCGCCAGCCGTCCGCAGGCGGTACACGCGAGACTTCAGGCGCTCCAGCTCGATCGGCGGGTCATGCGCGCCGTCAGGAAGGACGTGTCCGAGGACGTCGCACAGCTCCGACCATCCGGGCTCCGCGGTGCCGGGAATCGTGCGACGGGAGTCTGTGCGCCTGCGCAGGGTGATCATACCATGCCCCCGATGTCGCGTAGCGCGTTCACCAACCGCTCGTGGTAGACGCGCAGCCATGACAAAGGACGGACTAGGTACACGGGGCGCTCGTCGCCCAGCTCCGGACTCACCCAATCGATCGCCGCCACCTGCTGCAGCGCGGTCCCGACGGCCGCGACTCGATGCACGTCGTCGAGCCCCACGCGGGGCCACGCGGCGCCGACGACGGTGTGGTAGACTGTCAGGTCAAGCTTCGGCAGATCCACCGCAGGGAGACCCCAACCAGCGGTCTCCCAGTCGATCAGGCACAGCTGGGGCGCGTTGGCCCCGCTCCGCACGTGGATGTTCTTCCGCTGGATGTCCCCGTGTACCAGCGTCCGGGGAAAGGCGTTGCACGCGTTCTCGAACCGGCTCCAGGCGCGCTCGATGCTGTCCAGGCTCGCGACGACCCGATCCAGAAGCGCGACGCCCTCTGGATCGAGCGCGGCGTTCTTCAGGTTGCGCCGGAGCGTATCGCGTCCGGAGTGAAGGTGACGCACGTAGCGGCCGGGCCCTCCGTCCGGCAATCTCCGGGCGGCCGGGATCTTCGCCGCTGCAACATGCAAAGCCCCCACCCAACGTCCTGCCAGGGAGCGATGGACGGGGTTCGTGGCCGCAAATCGGTCGTCGCCCATGTCCTCGAGGAAGATCCAGACGAATTCTTCCGATCCCGACTCCGGCCATGAGCCGTAATAGCGCGGTGCGCGGACGGGTACGTGAGGCAGGATGTCTTCGTGGACGGTGCGCTCGATCGCCGCGCGCACGGCCGGCGAGCGCTGCGCGATGATCGACTCGCCGGATGGCCCCGCGCCCACGAGACGGTAAGTCGCCGACTTCTTGCCTTTGCGAAGCACCTCGATAATCTCGGGCGTCGCCGTCATTTCGTTGGCCGCGAAGGCGCTCCAAGCCTCTGCGGCGGGATGCCAGCCCAGCTTTCCCCATAGCACGGCGCGCGGTCGCGCGCGGCTCACGGTTTCTGACATACGAGCTCCGGTGTGGCTGCGACGAGACGGCCGCGCTCCAGGTGCAGGCGCACGTCGCAGGTGACGAGGGCACTTTCGCGATGCGTGATGAGGAACGCCGTCCGCCCCTCCATCAGGCGGTCCATCGCGGCGAGGATGATGGCTTCGGTCCGCGTGTCGACGGAGCTGGTCGGCTCGTCGAGGATCAGGATCGGCGCGTCCTTGAGGAACGCACGTGCCAGCGCTACGCGCTGCCGCTCACCGCCCGAGAGCTGCATGCCCCGCTCGCCCACGAGGGTCGCGTAGCCCTGCGGCAGGCGCGTGATGAAGTCGTGCGCCCCCGCGGCCTCGGCCGCCTCGGCGATCTCGGTCTCGCTCGCGTCGGGACGCCCATACGCGATGTTTTCGGCGATGCTGGTCGAGAACAGCACCGGCTCTTGGAGGACAATGGCGAACTGATTTCGCAGATCGGCCAGGCGATAATCCCGCAGGTCAACGCCGTCGAGGGTAATCGCGCCGGCCGTCGGGTCATAGAACCGGGTGAGGAGACTCACCAGGCTGGTCTTGCCGGCGCCGGTGGTCCCCACGACCGCAATGCGCGCGCCGGGGGTGGGCTCAAACGAGACGTCGTGCAGAACGGCACGCGCTGGCTCGTATCCGAACGACACGTCGTGGAACGCGACTGCTCCCTCCGCCCGCGTGAGCGGCCGGGCCTGCGTCCGTTCCGGCACGTCGGGCCGCTCGTCCAACACGCCGAACACCCGCTCGGCGCTCGCCAGGTACGCTTGGATCCCCGCCGCTTTGCGGCTGATGGTTTTGAGTGGATCGTAGAGCTGGCCGAGGTAGCCGAGCACGAGGAGCAGCTGGCCGAGGGTCAGCGTACCGGATCGAACGTGACGCACGCCGATCAAGAGCACGGCGGCGGTGCCGAGCGCGGCCGTGAGCGCGACGAACAGACCGAAGCGCCCTTCTGCGAACGCTAGGCGCAGACGCGCCATCATGCCTTCGCGCGAGCGGCCGACGAAGCGCTTTGTTTCGCGGTGTTCCTGACCGAACGCCTTGACCACGCGCAGCGCCCCGAGCGTTTCGTGCGCGAGTGCCAGGGCCGCGGACTCGAGCTTCTTGACCTGGCGGGACTGGCGCCGCAGGCGCGAACGGTAGAAGCGCGAGAGGAGCAGCAGCGGGGGACAAATGCCGAGCGCGACGATCGCAAGTGGCCAGTCGAGGCGGGCGGTGACGGCGATCATGGTGACGACGGAAACGCTCGCGGCGACGAACGGGACGAGGCCTTCCACTATGACGTTCTGGATCGCCGGCGCGTCGTACTGGATGCGGTAGAGTGAATCGGCCGTTCCCCGCGTGTCGTGATAAGAGAGCGACAGGCGCTGCACCTGGGCGACGAGACGTGCCCGGATATCCAGCGTCACACGCTCGCCGACGTACGCGCGCAACAGCGTGCTCGAGAGGTTCTGCACCTGGCCAAGGACGGCGACGACGAGGAGCAGCACGATCGCGGCTGTGAGAATCGTGATGGGCGCCGCGCCGTGCGGCAGGAGCGCTTCGAGGGTGCGGGGCAGAGGGCGGCCGCCGAGGACGGAATCCACGACGATCTTGATGGGCAGCGGTGTGAGGAGCGCGATCGGGCTGGCGAGTAACCCGAGCGCAAAGAGTGCGGCGAATTGGAGCGAGTAGGGTCGTGCTTGCTCCAGCATTCTCCGATAAAGCGAGCCGTCGCCCATCAGGACCGCTCCTGGCCGTTCCCGTCGCGCAAGAGACGAAGGGCGGAGCGCACCGTGGCCATCGCGACCAGGCTTTCCTCGAGCGCCTTCGTCAGAGGCAGCATGGCGCCGAAGCCGATGAGCGTGCCCGGGACCCACGCGTGATCGTGCAGCGCAGCGGCCGCCAGGGCCGCCAACGCGATCGTGA
>QHTW01000048.1 GCA_003220955.1 Gemmatimonadota bacterium
CTCAGCGATCCGTTGTTTCGAGCGTTTTGGCGAGGTCCGACGAAGCTGCTGACGAATGCGATCCTGATGGGGCCGAATCGGTAACCTCAATGACGGCAGGGACCCCAAAGGCGGCAAAGGGGGTACCCGTGCCGCCCATGCCGCCCTTCTGCTTTAGATCACCCGGCTCGTCCGAATCACGTCGCGAATCTTCTGCATCGGCAGCCGCAGCTGCTGACGGATTCTCGGCGCCACGCGGAACCAGCTCGGCTCCTCGTGCATCCGCGGTGCCACCTTGTAGTAGCGGTTCTCGTGCTCCGGCACCTTCCAGGTCACGTTCACGTGCTTCTGCTTGCGTAGCACGTCCAGCGTGACGGTTTCTCCGGTGTCATAGGAGCGCAGGATTCGCATTGCCTGCTCCGGTGACGCGGGCTTGCGGCCCCCGATCGACACGATCACATCGCCGCCTTTGAGCGCGAGCGAGGAATCTTCCGGCGCCCTCACGACCAGGACGCCTTCCCGCGTGCCGAAATAGTCGCCGAGATCGGGATTCAGCTTCACCATCTCGATGCCACCCCAGGGGCTCCCAAACGCGAACCCGAATGCCCCGCCCTCCGGCATCTCCATCCTGGGCATCTCGAAGCGTCCCATATCGGGCATTTCCATGTGACCGGTCCAGCCGGGGCCGCCGAGGTCCTCTGCAACGAGCGTGGCTTTGCGGTTGTCGTTCCCGCGCCGGTACTCGACCCGCGCGGTATCGCCCGGCTCCAGCTTCCGTGCCAGCTCGATCAACTTCATGCCAGGCCCGGAGTCCTCGTCGTTTTCCGCGCGCGCGCCACCGAGGTCGGTGCCGTTGAACCGCGTGATGACATCCCCAACCTTGAGTCCAGCCTTGTCGGCCGGCCCGTCCGGCGTGATGCCATCGATGCGCGCGCCAACCTTGTCGCGCGTTGCGTCCGAGCGGGGATCCACGATCACGCCGATGCGACCGCGGTTGTCATTGAGCGTATAGACGCCGAACGGTCCATCCCGGGTCTCGACCCGCACGCGCGGTCGAGTCGCTCGCCGCGGCGTTCCCTGCGTCGACGCCGCGGCGGGTAACATCAGACAAACGGCAAACGCGGCCAAAGTCCAATTACGCATCATCAGCTCTCCTTCAGGCTCTTAGAGCCCGACGTAGCGAGCGCGTGTCGCGCGTGCGTTCACCAGCTCGCGCATCAACCCCACACGCTCCTGCCAAAGTTTGACCAGTTCGGCATCCCGGACGTTCTGTTCGTGCTGCGCCAGGGTGCCATCGAGAACGGAAATCCGATCTTCGAGCTCGGCCACGACGGCCGCCGCATGACCGCTCAACACGCGGCCGTCGATATCGAATTGCTGCAGGGAATCTTCGAGCGTAGCGGACTGCTGCTTCGCCTGATTCAACTCGGCGTGCAGCTTGCCCTGCTCCCCGCCCGGCGGCTGTACCAGAAGGACTGCGGCAATCGTGGCGGCGAGGGCGAGGCTGCCCGTCCAGGTCCCCCACGTGCGACGGCGGCGGGAGCGCTCGGCGCGCAGCGCCGCTTGAATGGTGGGCCAGCGGTCGCGCGGTGGGTGCAGCGCCGGCAAGGCTTTCAGCTGCGCGACCCGCTGGTACAGCGCCTCGAGCTCCGCCTGACACGCAGCGCAGGTGGTGATGTGCCGGCGTGCCCACACCGACGCCTCACCTGCCCGCAAGGCTCCCAGATCTTCCATCGTGCAATGCATCATGCTTGCGCTCCTTCATCGAGCATCCGCCGCAGCCGAGCGTGGGCTCGCGCGAGCTGCGACTTGGAAAAACTCACCGTCTTCCCCATCTGGTCCGCGATCTCTTCGTGTGTGTATCCCTCGACGTCGTGCAGCCACACGACCGCGCGCGATGTTTCGGATAACCGGTCGAACGCTCGCTCCAGATCGAGGTTCGCCGCGACGTGCATTCCCGGTTTGCCCGGCTCTTCGTCCAGCGATTCCGTCTCGCGAACCTGCTCGCGACGAATGCGCATCAACGCCTTGGTCGTCGCGATACGGCGGATCCAGCCCCACAGATAGCCTTCGCCGCGATACTGCTTGATATTGCGCACGACCTCGAGAAACGTCTCCTGCAACACGTCCTCCGCGTCCTCCGGCCGCCGCAGGATGCGCCGCACGAGATTGTAGACAGGCGTCTCGAAAGCCCGGTACAGGGCTTCGAGCGCTGCTTCATCTCCGGCTTGCGCGCGGGCGACGATGACATCGGGAACGGCGAGGGCCACAGTCATGTCCGAAAAGTTAGATGCGACAACTACGTAGAAGGTCGCGAGTTGGCCTAGGGAATGGCATGGTTCCTTAACGCGTTGCGGCGGAGTAGCTTGCCGCATGCCCCCAGCCGACGTGAAAGAATGGCTGCATCACTGGCAGGACGAAGCCGATGCGGCCTACCTCTATCTGGCCCTCGCCGGTCAAGAGTCCGATCCTCACCGCAAGGACGTCTACATCAAGCTTGCCGGTGTCGAGGAGCGGCACGTGCAGATGTGGAGCAAGCTCCTCGCTGAACACGGCCACAGGGTCGAGCACACCAAGCCTTCACTGAACGCTCGGTTGCGGGCCTGGTTCGGCCGCCGTTTCGGGACGCGTTATCTGCTTCCGATGCTGCTGCGGGAGGAGGGGGAAGAGGTCAAGGGCTACCTCAACCTGCACAAGGCCAGCCAGCTGCCGGACGCTCAGGAGGTGTCGCTCCAGCTCGCCAAAGAATCGGCGGCGCACGCGGGCACGCTCGCTGGTTTAGCCGGCAAGGGCGCCGAGCCGTGGCACAAGACCGGGTCGGGCGGCTTCCTGCGCAACGTGGTGTACGGGTTCAACGACGGCTTGACGGCGAATTTCGGTCTGGTCG
This sequence comes from Gemmatimonadota bacterium, assembly GCA_003220955.1. Taxonomy (GTDB): domain Bacteria; phylum Gemmatimonadota; class Gemmatimonadetes; order Gemmatimonadales; family GWC2-71-9; genus 20CM-2-65-7. Next base: position 2,867 of record QHTW01000048.1, read on the forward strand.
CCGGCGTGATCGGCGCGGCGGTGCAGCCGCACGTCATCATGATCTCGGGGGTCGCAGGGATGATTGCTGACGCGCTCTCGATGGGATCGTCCGGGTACCTCGCGGCGAAGAGTGAGCAGGAGGTGTGGGAACACGAGATCGCGATGGAGAAGGAAGAGATTCGCCTGATGCCGGAAGTGGAACAGGAGGAGATGGCCCTGCACTACGAGGCGAAAGGCGTGGACCCTCGGACGGCGCGCCGCATGGCGGAGGAAGTCATGCGCGATCCGGAGCGCGCGTTGGGCGAGCAGGTGCGCGACGAGCTGAAGATCGGCGAGGCGCACGCCACACCGTTCCGCGAGGGGTGGATCACCGGTGTGGCGACCGCTGTGGGCGCCTTCATTCCGGTCTTCCCCTTCCTCGTGCTCCAAGGGCGCGCCGCCATTTGGACGGCGTTTATCATCGCCATGTTGTCGCACTTTGCCGTGGGTGCCGCGCGCAGCTTCTTCACCGGCCGCGGTGTGATCCGCAGCGGCATTGACATGTTCGTCATTGGGGTGGGAGTCGCCGCGGTGGGCTATCTCGTCGGCGACCTAGTAGCGAAGGCGCTTTAGACGACCAGATTGACGAGCCGGTCCTGCACGTAGATCACCTTTTTCACTTTCTGCCCGTCGACAAACTTCTTCACCACCTCGTCGGCGAGCACCCGCGCGAGAACATCCCGTTCCGCCATGCCCCGCGGCACAGTGAGGCGGGAGCGCAGCTTGCCGTTCACCTGCACGGCGATCTCGACGTTGCCGGCCGAGGCCAGGCGCTCGTCGTAGGAAGGCCAAGGCGCCTGGAACACTGATTCCTGGTTGCCTGACGCCTCCCACAATTCCTCAGCAATGTGGGGCGCGTAGGGCGCGAGCATGATCACGAGCGGCTCGAGGAGCTGCTTGCTCCCCGCTCCCCGCTCCCTGAGCTCGTTCACATACTCCATCATCGCTGCGATCGCCGTGTTGTACTGCAAGGCTTCGGTCTCGGCGGTGACCTTGCGAATGGTCCGGTGAAGCTTCTGCTCGGCCGCCGCGGCGCTTTTTGTCCCGCGCTCGTGAACGAGTGCCCAGACTTTCTCCAGGAAGCGCCGAATCCCGACGATGCCCTCGTCCCGGAAGTCGCCGCCTTCCTGGAAGGGGCCGAGGAACATGAGATACATGCGGAAAGTGTCGGCGCCCCATTCCTTGACATAGGTGTCCGGGACGACGACGTTGCCGCGCGACTTGGACATCTTCGCGCCGTCCTTCACGATCAGGCCGTGCGCCCGGAACTTCGGGTAGGGCGATTCGAACTGCACGTGGCCGAGATCGGACAACACGAGACAGATAAACCGCGCGTACAGCAGGTGGAGCACGGCGTGTTCGTTCCCACCGATGTAGCTCGAGACCGGAAGCCATTTCTTGGTGCGCGCCGGATCGAACGGGCGGTCGGTGAACTCCGTCGACGGATACCGCAGGTGGTACCACGCTGAATCGAGAAACGTGTCGGAGACGTCGGTCTCACGCCGCGCCTGGCTCCCGCACTGAGGGCACTTCACGAAGTACCACTCTTCATGCCGGGCCAGCGGGCTGACGCCGGTATCGTCGGGGCGGAAATCCTCGATGTAGGGAAGCTCCACCGGCAAGTCCTGCTCGGGAACCGGCACGACTCCACACTTCTCGCAGTAGATGATAGGAATCGGTGGTCCCCAGTAGCGCTGCCGCGAGATGCACCAGTCGTGCAGCCGGTACTGCACCCGCGGCGTGGCGAGGCCCCCCCCCCGCTCGGCGAGCCAGGCCACGATTTTCCGCCCACCCTCGACGCAGGGCGTCCCGTCGAAGGCACCCGAGTTCATCAGCACGCCGTCCTCGGAAACGATCGGCAACTTTTCTCCGGCGACGGCGACCACCTGCCGGATGGGGAGCTTGAACTGGGTGGCGAATTCGAAGTCGCGCTTATCGTGCGCGGGGACGGCCATGATCGCGCCGGTGCCGTACTCCATCAGCACATAGTCGGCGATCCAAATCGGAACGGCTTCGCCGGTAGCAGGATTTCGGGCATACGAGCCGATGAACACCCCGCTCTTGGTCTTCTCGCCCACCCGCCGCGAGACAACGTCCTTCGACTGCACTTCGCGCTGGTAGGCCTTCACCGTCGAGCGCTGCTCGACGGCCGTGAGCTCTTCCACGAACGGATGCTCCGGCGCAAGCACGAGGTAGGTCGCGCCGAACACCGTGTCGGGCCGCGTGGTGAAGACCGTGATCTTCTTGCCGCTCGGCGTCTCGAACATGAGCTCGGCACCGTCGCTCCGGCCGATCCAGTTCCGCTGGAGCAGGACGGTGGAGGATGACCAGTCGAGGTTCTGGAGGTTCTCGAGGAGTCGCTCGGCGTAATTGGTGATTCGGAAAAACCATTGGTCGAGGAAGCGTTGTTCGACCGGTGTGTCGCAGCGCTCGCAGCGGCCATCGATGACCTGCTCGTTGGCGAGCACCGTCTTGTCTTTGGGACACCAGTTCACCGCCGCCCGCTTCTTGTATGCGAGCCCCGCCTTGAAGAGCTGGAGAAAGAGCCACTGCGTCCACTTGTAGTACGCGGGATCCGTCGTCGACAACTCGTGGCGCCAGTCGAACATGCCGCCGAAGCGGCGAAGCTGGCGCCGGAAGCTGGCGATGTTCTGGGGAATGAGCTTGGCTGGATTCGTCCCGATGTTGAGCGCGTAATTCTCGGAATGGATGCCGAACGCGTCGAACCCCATCGGCTCGAAGACGTCGAAGCCCTGGAGACGCTTGAAGCGGCCGTGGATGTCGGCGCCGACGAAGGCAAACATGTTCCCCACGTGTAGGCCCTCGGCCGACGGGTACGGAAACATCATGAGGTTGTAGAATGGCCGCGGCGCACGATCGAGGTCCGGCTCGTTCGTGTGGCGTTCGGCCCAGCGGGCCTGCCACTTTGCCTCGAGCGAAGCCGGATCGTAGCTTGGGATGTCTCGCATACGGTGGTAAAACTAAACCCGAATGGCCATCAAGTCACAGCAACTGCGACAGAGTTTTTTGGTTTCGGGGGGCGGTGCCGCCGTCCTCCTCGTCATCTTCGTCGCCTGGATCACGAGTAACCGCATCGGTTCTGTGCTCGAGCAGCAAGCCGACGAGCGCGGTCACGACGTGGCAACCCGTGCCGCCGCCATCGTCACGCAGTACGTCAAGGAGCGGCGGCGGGAAGTCGCCGTGTTGGCGAGCCAGCCGCAGCTCGTGGCGGCGGTTCAAGCCGCGGGCCAGGCGGCCGTCGCCCGCGGGCTCGATCGCACGCCGATTCCCGATCTCGAGCGCGCGTTCAACGCCAGCCGGCAGCTCGGCGCCGACCCGGTGCTGCAGGATTATCTCCGCGCCTACCCGGCGACGTCGGATTTTGCCGAGCTCATCGTCACGGAGAGCCACGGGTTGAACGTGGTCGCGTCCGAGCGCCCGTCGGATTTTGTGCAGCGCGACGAAGCCTGGTGGCAGCACGCGATCTCGGAAGGAAGCTTCGAAGGCCCAGCGGGGTTCGACTCCTCCGCGAACGCCGCCGCGATCGAGTTGGACATGGCCATTCGTCCGCCACGGGCGCGGCAGCCGCTTGGTGTGATCAAGACCGTGGTCGCGCTCAACAGGCTGACGGCGCTGCTCGGCACCCAGGAAGTCGCAGGGGGCACGTATCTCCAGTTGGTGGACGGCAGGGGCAACCTGCTCGTCGCGAAGGATCCCGCCTTGTTGCTGCAAAACCTCCCGGACAAGGATCGCGTCCCGCTCGGCCCCGAACCGCGGTCCGCGCAGATCACAACCGTGCGGGGCGAGGACGAGCTGGTCGTCAGCGTGCCCGCGGGCCAATGGTGGGTGCTCTATCGCGAGCCGCTTGCCAGCGCATTCGCCGCGGCTCGCAGCGCGGAGCGGGCCGTCTGGCTCGGGGCCCTGCTCGTCGCGGCCATCGCAGTCGGCGCGTTGTTCTGGCTGTCGCAACGACTCGGCCGCCTCGTCACCGAGCCGGTCCGCGCGGCGGGCGCGATCGCGAGCCGCGTCGCCGGAGGCGACCTCTCCGTGACCGTCGCGACCCATCGTGCCGAGGCGACGGAAGTCGCGGAGCTGATGTCCTCCGTCCATTCGATGGTCGTGGCCTTACGGCGGCTGGTTGGCGCGATCCGCGCCGCGGCGGACGAAGCCGCCGCTATGGCCACGGAGATCTCCGCTTCGACTGAAGAGATGAGTGCCTCGACCGAGGAGATGGCGGCCACGTCCCAGGACCTCTCGCGGCGCGCGGGTGAGCAGGCGCAACTGGTCCGTGCCGCGGCGGATGACGCGGCGCGCATCCTCCAGATTGCCGCAAAACTCGCGCAGGGGGCGGAGGAGGCCGCGCGCCGCAACGCCGACCTGTCGGCGCTGGCGCGACGCCACAAGGAGGGTCTGGACGAGAGCACGGTGCGTCTCGCCAAGGTGGCCGAGGAGGTTGCGAAGGGCGCGGCCGAAGCAGAGACGCTGATGCAGGCGACGGCCAAGATTCAGACATTCGTGGCGCAAACGAAGGCCGTCGCGACCCAGACGAATATGCTCGCGCTCAACGCCGCGATCGAGGCGGCGCGCGCGGGTCCGCAAGGCCGTGGCTTTGCCGTTGTCGCCGACGAAGTGCGCAAGCTCGCGTCGGTCGCGGCGGGAGCGGCCGGGGCAACGGCCGACACGGTGCGCGAAGTGCTCGCGCGCGTGCAGGCGACTCGCGACCGCCTGGTGCGCCTCGCCGAAGGCGCCAGCGCCGTCCGGGAAGCTTCGCAAACCGCGGCGCAAGGTCTGGCGACGGTGGCCGGTGAGGCCGACGCCAACGCCACCTGGAGCCGCGAAATCGCTCAGTCGGCCGCCGAGCTGCGCTCGCTCGTCGAAGAAATCGCGGGCCGCCTCACGACGGTCACGGAACAAACCGACACGCTGCTCGCATCGGCCGAAGAGCTTGCGGCCTCGGGCGAGGAGCAGAGCGCCTCGACTCAGGAAATCGCCTCGTCGGCCAATCAGCTCGCGGAAGCGGCCGATCGCCTCACGGGCGCCGTGAAGTCATTTCGATTGTTGGCCGACGAGGTGCAGCCGCAGGCCGCCGATTAGGGCTCCGCCTCAAAGACCACACTGCAGCACGTCACTCCACCTTCGGCTTTGGCGAGCTCTATACAGGGGACGGGGACCACACGCACTCCGGCGCGGTCCAGACGTTCTGCTGTCTCTGGATGATGGCTTGGATAGATAACCGCCGTCCCGATCCGTAGGGCGTTAGCGCCAGCGGGTTCCGATGGGGCAACGGTCATTATGTCGATCGACGCGAAGCACTCCGGCCGCACCCAATGCGCATTGATCAGGAGCAGATTGTCCGCGACCTGCGTGACTGCGCTTTTGAGGTGAAGACAGCCGGTGACCGGAACGGGGATGACCTCATAACCCCACTCCCTGAGAAGAGTCTCCAGCTGAGCCAGCCCATTGTGATTCGTGCGTGAGGAGAGACCTACGTAGATCGTGCGGCCCACCGCAAGCACGTCCCCGCCATCGAGCGTGCCAGGTGGCCGGATCCGTTGCAGCGACCTGTACGCGCTCAAGACCTTGACCATGGATTCGCTTTCCGGCCGCCGCGACGGAGCGCCTGGTCTCGTGATGACAGCGACCTCGTCGAGCACGAGCGCGGTATCCTCGACAAAGACTGCGTCCGGCAGCGCCGGTTCTTCAGGCGCCCGGACAACCCTCGCGCCAAGCAACCGCAGCGCCGCCTCGTAACGCTCGTGGTCGGCGATCGCCTTGGCGACATCGATGGGATCACGCGCCAGGTGGGTCAGCTCGCATTCGGCGAGCGCGGGACTGACCGCGCGCGTCACCGCGACGATCACGGCGTGGCCGGCCGGGGCCCCGCTGGGAGATGCTCAAGCAAGTACCGGGTGAGCAATGAGAAGATGTGCAGCGTCGTGCCGCGGCCCTCGCAGATGCAATGCGAGCGATTGGGATACGCCATGAAGTCGAACGGCTTGTCGAGCTCGACCAGGCGGTTCACCAGGCGCTCCGTTCCCTGATAATGCACGTTGTCGTCGCCGGAGCCGTGCACGATCAGCAGGCGTCCCTTGAGCCCCTCGGCCTGATTGATCGGAGAAGCATGCTGGTAGCGTGCGCTGTCGGCCGGGCCGGCCAGAAGACCCATGTAGCGCTCCTGATAGATCGTGTCGTAGAGCCGCTCGTCCGGCACCGGCGCCACGGACATACCAACCTGGTAGACGTCGGGGTAACGAAACATGGCCTGCAGCGTGCTCGATCCACCGCCGCTCCAGCCCCAGATCGCGACACGCGACGGATCGAGATAGCGATGTGATCCCGTGAGGGCCCGCACCGCGTCAGCTTGCTCCCGGCTCGACAAGACGCCGATCGCCCCGTAAACCACTTTTCGCCACGCGCGTCCGCGTGGCGACGGCGTGCCGCGATTGTCCACCGTGGCCACCACGTAGCCCTGATCCGCGATCATGTGTTCCCACAAGTGACCGCCGCCCCAGGAGTCGACCGCGGTCTGTCCCGCCGGCTCGCCGTAGACGTACATCAGCAGCGGATAACCCCGAGTGGAGTCGAAATTCGCGGGCTTGATCATCCAGCCATCGAGTGTCACTCCATCAGAGACCGCGACCTTGAAGAATTCACCGGGACGCGTGATGAGCGGCGCCACCGCCGCCCGCTGTTTCGCATTGTCGACAAGGGTCCGCACGACCCGGTGCGATGGTAGCTGCACCAGCTCGATCACCGACGGGCTGTCGAAGTGCGAGTAGGTGTGAAAGGCCCAGCGGGCGTCGGGGGAGATCCGGTAGGAGTGCGTACCCGGCGCCGTAGCCGGCGACACGCGTACCGGGGGCTGCTTACCATCCAGCCGGGTGCGATACAGATAGCGTTGGGTCGCGTTGTCCGGAGACGCGATGTAGTAGAGCCACGGACCGGGCTCGTCCACCGCCGCAATGTCGACGACGTCGAAGTTGCCGGGCGTGACGTTCGTGACGCTCTTCCCGTCCCGGCTGACCCGGTAGACGTGCCTCCAGCCGTCGCGCTCGCTCGTCCAGAGAAACTCGGTGCCCTTCGCAAGCCACTGGATCTCGTCCACGACGTCGACCCAGGCAGAGTCGCGCTCGGTGAGGACGGTCCGAGTCACTCCCGTCGCCGCATCCGCGAGCATGACGCGGTCGGTGTTCTGGAGCCGGTTGATACGCTGGAGGATCAGCTCGTTCGGTCCCGCCCATTCCATGCGCGGGAGATAGTTCTCGCGCGGGTCATCGGGGATCTGCAGCCACGTCGTGGGGCCGCCGTCGGCACGTACGACTCCTGCCCGCACCGCCGAATTCCTGGTCCCGACCTTGGGATACTGAATGGGAGTGATGTGGGGATAGAGCGAGTCGGTGTCGTTGACGAGGAAATACGTGCCCAGGCCCGTCATGTCGAACCGCCAGTAGGCGATCTTCGAGCCGTCGGGTGACCAGCGGAAGGCGTCGCGGAGGTCGAACTCCTCCTCGTAAACCCAATCGGTCATGCCGTTCACGTGGAGGGAGTCCGCATCGCTCGTCAGGGCCGTGATGGCGCCGTCCAAGAGCCGCTCCACGTAGACGTTTCCCTGTCGCACGTAGGCGACTCGATCGCCCGCCGGGGAGAACTTTGCATACATGAGCGAGGACGGCGGGGCGTTCGGTCCTCCGAGCTTTTTCAGCGCGCCGGTCTTTCGGTTGAGCACCCAGTAGTCGCCCCGAGTATTCTGGCGCCACACGCGTTGCGTGTTGGTGAAAAGCAGCAACAGGTTGCCGTCGGCCGACCAAGTGTAGTCGTCGAAGTCCGGCACCAGCTGGCGCGCCGAGATGTAGACACTGCGCGCGCCGGCGGCGGTCTCGTAGCGCACGATGTCGAAGGCCCCCGGGTTCGCGGCCGATTTCTCCACCGTGGTATAGGCGGTGCCGTTTTCGATCCACCGCGCCGGTCCGAAGCGTTGCGGCGCGAATTCTGCCGAGGCGTAGATGCGGCGCAGCATGTCGGTGACGTGATCCGGCACCTGCGCGACCGCGGGAAGGGGCACAGCCGCGAGCAGCGCCAGGAAACCCCGAACAGCCTTCATGCTAGTCTCCGAAGTTGGCGAGCCGGACGTCCAATACGTCCGGCAATCCCTGCAGCTTGTCGAGCACGCCGTTGGTCAGCGCCTGATCGACGTTGATCGCCGCGAGCGCGTCACTCGGTCCGCCGCCCGGCTGCGGGGCGCGCCGCGCCTGATGGTAGCTGGCGATATTGATGCCCGCGCTGCCGAGCGCCGATCCCACGCGTCCGATCACCCCGGGCACGTCGCGGTTGCGAACCACCAGCATCCAGCCATCCGGCACGACGTCCACATGGAAGTCGTCGATGCGGATCACGCGCCCGTGGCTGTCGCCAATCAGCGCCCCGGTCACGCGGACGCGCCCGCGGGTCGTGTCGACCTTGACGCCGATCGAGGTCTCGAATCCGGTCTCCGGGGCGCCGGTGCGTGTGCCGAGCTGAATCCCCTTCTCTTCGGCGAGCACCTGCGCGTTGACCAGGCTCACCGGCCCGGCGTTCATGGCCGCGAGCAGCCCCTCGAGCGCGGACACGAGCACCGGCCGCTGCGCCGCCTCTTCTTTTCCGCCGTAGGCGACTTCCACCGCTTTCACCGGCCCGTCGGCGAGCGCGAGCGCCAGCCGCCCCAGCCGTCGCGCGAGATCGAGCAGCGGTGCGAGCCGCCGCAACAAGTCACCGCCCATCCCTGGCACGTTGATGGCGAACGAGAGATCGCCGGCGACCAGCGCGTCGCGCACCGCGCCGCAGATTTCCATCGCCACGCGCTCCTGCGCCTCGGCGGTGGATGCCGCGAGATGAGGGGTCAGGATCACGCGGTCGAGCCCCCGCAGGGGGGAATCCGGCGGGAGCGGCTCGACGGCGAACACATCGATCGCCGCCCCGCCGATCCGTTTTTCCTTGATCGCCTCGGCGAGTGCGGCTTCGTTGACGAGCTCGCCGCGCGCGGTGTTGATCAACACGGCGGTCGGTTTCATGAGCTTCAGCCGCTGCGCATCGATCAGATGGTGCGTCTGGTCGGTGAGCGCGACGTGTAACGTGACGACGTCTGCCGCGCGGAGCAGCTGCTCGAGCGGCAGCAGGCGGACATGCAGCTCGCCGGCGCGGTCCGGAAGCAGATATGGATCGTGACCGACGACCTGCATGCCGAACGCGCGCCCGAGCTGGGCGACGTGACCGCCGATGCGCCCGAGACCCACGACGCCCATCGTCTTGCCACGGAGCTCGGTCCCTTCGAAGCGCTTGCGGTCCCATTCGCCACGGCGCATCGCCGCCGCCGCGTCGGGGATGCGGCGCACCAACGCCAGCAACAAGCCCATCGCGTGTTCGCCCGCGCTGACGGTGTTGGCGCCCGGCGTGTTCATCACCGCGATGCCGCGCCGCGTCGCCGCCGTCACGTCGATCGTGTCCACCCCGGTGCCCGCCCGCGCCACCAGGCGCAGGTGCGGCGCGCGCGCCATCAGGCTCGCGGTGACGCGCGTTTCGCTGCGGACGAGGAGCGCGTGCGCACCGGCGATGGCTTTGTCGAGCTCCGCCGGCTTTCCCGCGACGTCTACGACCTCGAGATCGGGTGTCTTGGACAGCAAGTCGAGGCCGCTGGCCGCGACGCGGTCGGCCACGACCACTCGCCACGTCATTCCAGCGCCTGGCATGTGGCCGATCCGGATCGTCGAGTCCTTGAGCGCGCCGTATCCCGCACCGATCGTCCATCCCTGTTGCTTCAGCGCGCCGACGACATCCTTGGAATGTTTTCCTTCCGGTAGCCGCAGGCAGGAGACGGTCCAGCTGTGCCGGCCCTCGCGCGGGAGGAATTTCACGCCGTGCTCCGCGCTCCAGGTCTCGACCCGGCGCCGCATGGCGTCGTGCCGTTTCCACCGCGCCTCGATGCCGCCTTCGCGCTCGATCCGCGCGAGCTGCACTTCGAGCGCGTAGAGCAATGAGACGGCGGGTGTGTTTGTGGGCTGGAACTTGGTCGTCGCATTCAGGAAGCTGATGACGTCGAAATAGGCGCCGCGCTCCTCGAGCGTCTTGGCGCGATTGACGAGCCGCTCCGACGCCACCCCGAGCGCCAGCCCCGGCGGCAAGGCGAGCGCCTTCTGCGAGCCGGTGAAGACGAAGTCGAGTTTCCAGGCGTCCGTTTCCACCGGCGAGCCGCACATCGAGGTCACCGCGTCGACGAGCAGCAGCACGTCAGCGAATTCCTTGACGACCTCAGCGTAGCCGGCCACGTCCTGGAGCACGCCGGTCGACGTCTCGGAATGCACGCACGTCACGGCATCGACCGGCGTGCGCTTCAACGCATCGCGCAGCATGTCCGGCTCGATCGCCGAGCCGAGCGGCACGTCGAGCCGGATGCACTCCTTGCCACACGCCGCGACGATCCCCGCGAAGCGCTCGCTGAAGGCACCGTTGACGAGGGACAGCGCGCGGCGCCGCACGCCGTTGCGCACCGCCATCTCCATGAATCCGGTCGCCGACGTGGTCCCGACGAAGACCGGCCGCGCCGTACGACAAATCGCCCCGAGCTTCGGGGCGATCCCCTGCAACAGCTTCTCCATGGACGATGAGCGGTGCCCGATCATCGGCCGGATCATCGCTTCGAGGACTTCGGGGTGAACGTCGGTGGGCCCGGGAAGGAAGAACTTCCCGAATGTCGGAACCGCGACTGCGTGGGTCGGAACGGATGCGGTGGATGTCATGCGCTGGCTCGTTCGAGCTCTTCGACCAGACCGCCCATCACCACCTCGCTCGTCTTCACGAGCCGCACCCCTTCTTCCCCCCACTCTTTCAGCAGATGCTCGGCGACGTCGCGGTCGATCGGCTTCATCGCGTCCACGACAGCGAACAGCCGCACCTGCGGCCGGTGCTGGAGCAGACCCTCGATCGCGTACTTGTCGCACACGTCCAGCGCGACACCGTAGAGCACGATGTCGTGAGGGTTTAGCACGTCGAGGACGGGAAGAACGTTGGGATTGGAAAACACATCGAACCGGTGCTTGTGAAAGAGGATATCGCCATGATGGGTACGAACCTTTGCGGCAAGCACCGTGCCGTCCTGCGGATCCGGCTCGATCACCAGAGGATCGCGGAGGGCGGTTTCCGCAAGCTTGCGCTGGCCGGGCGTCCCCCGCAGACAGTGCGGGGGAAACGTCGTCTTCCAGTCGGGATTCGCCGAGATCTCGCTGTGGTTGACCACGTGATCGTCGGCGCTGGCCACGATGCGGATGCCGTGCCCGTGGGCGTAGTCGGTGAGTTTGCGGAGGTTCGGAATCAACTGCTCGGCGTCCGGCACGTACAGCTTGCCGTCGGCCTTCATGAAGTCGTACTGGGTGTCAACGTCCCAGAAGATGACGCGCGAAGTAGACATGGGACCGGAAATCTAGACGGGGGGGGGCTAAAGCGTCAGCGCTACAGCCACTTCGTCGCACGCGTGCTGGCGCGGGCAGCGCGCGCAATCGGCCCACACCTTGAGCGGGAACTGCTCCTTCTCCGCCACACGAAAGCCAAGTCTCAGGAAGAACAGGGGTTTGCGCGTCAGCCCGAAGACCTCGCTCAGGCCGAGCGCGCGCGCGTCCACGAGCAACGCCTCCACGAGGGCTTTGCCGACGCCGCGCCCTTGCTGATCATCGCGCACGGCAAGTCCGGCGATTTCGGCGAGCTCGGTACTGTAAACCTTGAGGCTGCCGGTCCCCACGAGGCGGCCATCCGGCGCGGTCGCCAGGACGTACTCCTTGATGTGACGGCACAGATCGTAGTTCGAGCGCGGCAGGAGATCGCCCGATGCCACGAACGGCGCCATCAACTCTTCCATCGCGGCGACGTCCGCCAGGATGGCGGGACGGAGCTTCGTCCCCGTGCCGATTGAGAGGCTGGTCACGCGAGGACCTCTGCGAGAATCGTGACACCCCGCTCGAGATCTTCACGGCTGACGGTGAGGGGCGGGACGATGCGCATCACGTTCGGACCGGCCGTCAGGACCAGGAGTTGCCGTTCCCGCGCCACGGCGACAATCGGCGCGGCGACCTCGTTGAGCTCGAGTCCCCACATCAACCCGCGCCCCCGGGCCTCGCGAACCCGCGCAGTGGTCGCCGCGAGTCGCCGCAACCGATCGCCGAGCCACGCACCCTTTGCGCGCACGGCGGCGAGGAACTCGGGTTCGGCGATCGTGCGCACCACGTCGAGCGATACCGTCGCAACAAAGGGACCACCGCCAAAGGTGGTGGCGTGATCGCCCGGCGCGAGCGCAGCGGCGATCGCGTCGCTCACGAGGATAGCCCCCATCGGCAGACCACCACCAAGCGGCTTCGCCAGTGTGTACATGTCTGGTGTGACGCCCGTCTGTTCCGACGCGAACAGCGTTCCCGTGCGGCCGAGGCCGCATTGCACTTCATCGAAGATCAACGCGCAGCCGCAGGCGTCGGACCGCTCGCGCAAGAATGCGAGAAACTCCGCGGGGACGGGTCGGACGCCGCCCTCTCCCTGTACGGGCTCGATGATGACTGCTGCGGTGCGATCCGCCGTGATGGCGTGCTGCGCCGCCTCGACGTCGCCGAGGGGTACGATCTGCACGCCGGTGAGGAGTGGCTCGAAGGGCCGGCGATAATCTGGCCGATCGGTTGCCGCGAGCGACGCGAACAGCCGTCCATGAAACGAGCCGCTGAAGGCCACGATATCGGTCTTCTTCGACCACTTGCGCGCGAACTTGAACGCGCCCTCGTTCGCCTCAGCACCCGAGTTACAGAAGAAGGCCTGGCCCGCGAATGCCTTCGTGAGCTCGGCCGCCAGCCGCTCGCCGGGTTCGGTGCGATACAGGTTCGAGACGTGGATCAGACCGATGTCCAGCGCGCGCAGCACGGCATCGCGAATCACCGGGCTGTTGTAGCCGAGCGCGTTGACCGCGATGCCGGCGACGAAGTCGAGGTAGCGCGTGCCGTCCTCGGCGATGAGCTCCGAGCCTTCACCCGCGACGAAAAGCGGGCCAACGCGCGCGTAGACACCGAGGAGTGCCGTGGCGTCGGCTGAGGTCGCCGGAATTGTCACGCTGTTTGAACGGGGGACGGAGGGACCGCGAGCAGGCGGGTGCCGGCGGTGGCATGCTCGAACATGTCGAGATCACCAATCCGTACGGCCCGAACACCCGCCCGCAATGCTTGCGCGGCGGCGCGCAACTTGGCGGCCATACCGCCCGTCGCGACGCTGCCTTCAATCATCGTCTCGATTTCGGCGGCCGCAAGGGTGGGCTGGGTGACGCCGTCTACCGCAACGCCGGGCACGTCGGACACGAACAGCAGCTCCTGCGCCTCGAGCGCCGCGGCAATGGCGGCGGCGGCCTGGTCGGCATTGACGTTGAGCGGCCGGACCGGCGCAGCAAGGGAGGGTGCAACGGGCGCCACCACAGGGGTCAGTCCTGCCAGGAGCAGGCTGTGGAGGAGCGACGCCCGCACATTCACGATTTCGCCCACCTCGCCCAGCGCTGTTCCGTTCTGAAGCGGCTCGGCCGTCAGCAAGCCACCATCGACCCCGGACAGCCCAATGGCGTCCAGGCCGGCGGTCCGGAGCGCGGTCACGACTAGGCGATTCATCGGACCCCCGAGAACCATCTCGACCAGCTGCGCAATCTCGGGAGTCGTCACGCGCAGACCATCCCGCTGCTCCACCGGCAGACCAAGCCGGCGAGACCAGGCACTGACCGCCTGGCCACCGCCATGGACGACGACCGACGGTCCGAGGCCCGCAAGTGCACGAGCGCATGCGCCCACCCATTCCGGGCGATCGAGCTCGTTGCCGCCGATTTTGACGACGCGCGTCAGCACGGGAGGCCTGCCGTCTCTGGGAGACCCAACATCACGTTCATATTCTGGATCGCCTGCCCCGCCGCACCCTTCACGAGATTGTCGATCGCCGCGATCACGGTCAGACGCGGCCGGCGGACGTCCCGCACTTCCGCGACGACGATGGCCACGCGGTTGCGATACACGACGTCCTTGAGCGACGGCAACACGCCGTGCATCACCTGGACGCAGGGCTCGGCGTCATAGGTCGCGTCGTAGAGGCCCTCCGCGGTCGCCTGATCGAGCACCCGCGTCAGGGGCACGTGAATGGTCTCGAGAATGCCGCGCTTCACCGGCAACAGATGGGGTGTGAAGACGACATCCCCGGTGAACCCGCCCTCGCGCGACAGCGACTGCTTCAGTTCGGCCAAATGGCGATGGGTATTGCCGATCGCGTACGCGCGGTAATCCTCGGCGACTTCGCCGAAGAGCAGCTCCCGCTTGGGATTGCGTCCGGCGCCGGTGACACCCGACGCCGCATCGATGATGACCTCGCGTGAAGGATCGATCAAGCCGAGCTGTGCGAGCGGAATCAGCGCGAGCAGCGCGGCAGTGGGATAGCAGCCCGGATTGGCGACGAGCTCTGCATCGGCCAAGCGCGGGCGCGTGAACTCGGTCAGGCCATAGACGGCGTCGGGCGAGAGACGAAAGTCGGCCGACAGGTCGACGGCGCGTTTCCCACCGGCGCGCGCTTCGTGGACGTAGCGCGCGGAGACGCCGTGCGGCAGCGCCGACAGAATGATCTCGGCATCCTGCCACGGCGCGTCGTCGGCCTTGATGAGCTCGTGCCCGTCCACCGACTCGCCCGCGGCGGACTCCGCCGTCGCGAAGGCGACCGTCGCGTCCGGGTGTCCGTGCAGCAGCCGCAATAACTCCTCACCGACGTAGCCGGACGCGCCCAGCACGCCGACCGGGAGGGATGCATGATTATTCATTTGAGCGGAAAATTATGCAGACGGCCAGCGTCCCGCAAGATGTAGGGGCGGAGCATGCTGCGCCGCTACTCGACGCGCTCCAGCCGCGGATTAGGCCGGTACGACCGCCCAACCTTCGCGCACGGCTTCCCCTCAAGCATCACCACGTCGGCCGTGAAATCGAATCGTCCCTGGAACAGGCTCGATCCGACACCATAGGCGTCGACGGGAACGTTCTGCTCCTCGAACTGCCGGATCTTCTCCACCGTGAAGCCGCCGGAGACCACGATTTTGACCTCTCGATGGCTCGCCGCGTCCAGCGCGCGTCGCACGTTCCAGACGAGCTGGGGATTCACACCGGTCGGCTTGAATGTGCCCATCTGCGGAATGACCGACTTATCGACGAGCGTTTCGGAAGTGTCGAGCCGAACGCCGTACAGCCGGTCGCCGAGGGCGCGGGCGACAGCGAGTGAGGTGGCCACACAGTCGTTGTCGAAATCCACCAGCGTGATGAGGCGAATCGAGGGATCGCTGCCCTCGGCGAACTTGCGTGATGCGAGGACCGTGTCACCGTTGTATGCCGCGATCAGCGCGTGCGGCACCGTGCCGATTCCCTCGGAACCCCACCACGATGCCTGTGCATCGGTCGAGACGCCGATCGCGCCCGCGATGTGCGCCGCGTAGCCGTCGCCCGTCTGCACCAGCCAGTGATCGTGGCGCGCCGGGAAGAACATTACTTCCTTGGGTTTCGCCGCCTGCACCACCTCGTGCGTGTTGGTGCCGACGCGCGTGCGCCGCGCGAGCACGCCGAGGTAGAGCGTTTCGAGCACCGCGAAGGCGTCGTACGGCCCCTCGATGAGCAGCACCGTCTCCCACGGCTGGATTTCGTCTCCATCATAGAGCGCGTGGACGACCAGCTCGTCCCAGCGCTCGGCGCAGAATTTGAGAATCGCAATCGCCTCATCGATGCCGCCGAGATAGGCGTGCGCTTTCCCGAACACCTGCATCGTCACCCGCGGGCGATGCCTGTCTTTGCGCAAGAGATCGCGCGCGCGCACGAAGTATTTGTCCGAGTAATACCCTTCCCGCATTTTGTCGACGGGAAGGTGGAAGATGGAAGGATCGAGGCGCTTGCGGCGCGAAGCCATTCAGCGCCAGCCCGGCCAGGAGAACGTGGCGGTGAGCGTATCACCGTTCGGCAGCGCGAGTTGGCGCCCGACGTTGTTGAGCCGCCCGCAGATCGTGCCGAGTGGCTCGGTCCCTTCGGGACGGGCGACGCGGAGGCAGACGACGTCCGCGTCGAGCGCGAGCGCGCGCTCGCGAGCTGACCGCGCCGGCTCGGGTCGGGTGAGATTCAGCACCAGGGTCGTGGCGCGGCCCCGCAGCACCAGCTGGACGATCCGCGATGGCTCATCGGGCACCATATCCATGGGCCGCGGCGCGCTGACGGTGTCGCCGCGCACAAGGTTGAGAATCACCCGAGCGCGCCTGGGCCGTACGACCGCCTCCAAGCGGACGTCGCGAGTGGAATCGACGAGCTCGAAGCCTTCGGCCGGTCGCGTCTCACCGCCCGCAAACCGGCGTTCGAGAATCAGCTCTACCAGGAGGGCCCTCGAGGCGTGCGCGCCTTGCGTCGAGTTGCCAAACGGGTAAATGCGCGCGGTATCACTCCAGGCGAGGCGGACCAGGCGCCGGTAAGTGTCTTCCTCCCACAACGGCAAGCCTCTGCGCGAGCGCCCCGCCTGGCGGCGGGTGAAGAATTCTCCGGCGAGGGTCGCAGTGTCGCCGAGCGGCGTGACCTGAAACAGCGCCTCGACTTCGGTGGTGTCAGTGCGAAGCGTGAGCCGCATGTCGCTGTCCAGCGGGCCGCTGACGGCGCCGCTCGCGAGGATACGCGGCGCAGCCGACGCCGGCTCGATGACGCGAATCCGATACGTGAGTCGGGTGCCCGGCGCCTGCAGCAGCGAAAGCGCGGAGAGGAGGCTAGTGAACGACGATAGTCCCACGCGACTCCTCGAGTGTGCCACCACTGCCAGGGCGGCCCCACTGGCCGTGGGCGACCCATCCGGCGGCGAGACCGGTACCCAGCGCGATCACGACCCACAGGGCGAGGGTGCCGGCGCGGATCGACGGACGCGGCACGACAAACGCGTGCGGATTCCCGGCCGACCGTGCCAGCGCGACCCGCACTTCGAGCTGGCTCGCGCGTGCGCCGGCACAGTGCGCGCACGACGCCAGATGCTTGGCGAGCGCGGCGCGCTCGACGAGAGAGAGCTCACCGTCCAGCTCGGCATCGATCTGGACGAGCCACTGCTCGTGCGTGGAATCCGCCATTAGACCTCCTCCTTGACGCGGTAGCGGAGCGCCCGGCGCTGCATCCAGCGCACGGCAAAAGCATCGACCAGCGACCGCAGCACGCGATTCCACATACCGTACTTCGTCACGCCATGTTTCCGGGGCCGGTGACCAACCGGAACCTCGGTCACGGTGCCACCTTGCATCTTGATCAGCGTCGGCAGAAAACGATGCATCCCGCTGAACAGGGGCAACGCTTGCACCGCATCAGTGCGAAAGGCTTTCAGCGAGCACCCCGTATCGCGAATGACTTCGCCGTTGAGCCGGTTTCGCACGCCGTTGGCGATCCGGCTTTGCAGCCGCTTCCAGGGTGTGTCGCGCCGCGTGGCGCGATAGCCGGTCACCGCAGTGGCGCCGCTGCGCTGTAAGGTAGCGACGAGCGTTGGAATATCGGCAGGATCGTTCTGCAGGTCGGCGTCCAGCGTGACCACGATCGGCGCACGCGCCGCGCGAAACCCGGCCGCGAACGCCGCGGTCTGGCCGGCATTTCGCTCGAAGGCGATGACGCGCAACTGCGGATACTGTCGCCGCAAGACTTTGAGCGCCTCGACCGACCCGTCGCTCGAGCCGTCGTCCACGACGATGACCTCGTAGCTCCGGCGGGCGAGGGCGGCTGCGATTTCGGCGAGCAGCGGGGCGAGGTTTTCCCGCTCGTTGTACGCGGGGACCACGAGCGAAAGCTCCACGGGGTGGGAACGATAGCAAGTTGACAGCCGCTAGACGAGTGGGTAAAACCGTTCATGGCTGAGTTCTGGTCGCGCCGGGATTTTTTGCGCTCCGCCGCCAGTGGACTGGCCGCGAGCACGGTGACGGGGATTCCCCACCCGATGCGGCCGCCCCGGCCGCTCCCGCCCGAGTCTCGCTGGGCGGCGAAGCCCGTGGCGATCGCGAGCGCAAACGGCTTGCGCGCCGTGCAAAAAGCGTTCGATCTGATGCTCCAGGGCGCCGACACGCTCGACGCGGTCATCGAGGGCGTGAAGATCCAGGAGCTCGATCCCAACGACGACTCGGTCGGGTACGGCAGTCTCCCGAACGCGGAAGGCGTGGTGCAGCTGGACGCGTCCTGTATGCACGGTCCCACCAAGTGCGCTGGAGCCGTCGGCGCGCTCGAGAACATCAAGACGCCCTCGGAAGTCGCCAAGCTGATTCTCAAGTACACGACGCACATCTTCCTCGTGGGCGAAGGCGCGAAACGGTTCGCGCTGTCGTACGGATTCAAGGAAGAAGAGTTGCTGACCGATCACTCGCGCGAAGCGTGGCTGCGCTGGCGGGCGAATCTGAGCCCGAACGATAACTATCTCGACGTGCCCGACACGGAGCACCTCGTCGTCACGAAAACGGGCACGATCAACTGCGACGCCGTGACTCCCCAGGGTGACCTGTCGTCCGTCACGACGACCGGCGGCCTGGCGTGGAAAATTCCCGGTCGCGTGGGCGACTCGCCGATCATCGGCGCCGGGCAATACTGCGACAACGGCGTCGGCGCCGCGGGCTCCACGGGCCTGGGCGAGGCGAACATCAAGGTGTGCGGCGGATTTCTCACGGTCGAGCACATGCGGCGCGGAATGAAACCGACCGATGCCTGTCTCGAATCGCTGAAGCGCGTCGTCGCGGAAACGGAGGCGCGGCTGCTGGACGCGCAGGGCAAACCGAAATTCGATCTGGTGTTCTACGCCGTCACCAAGCGCGGAGAATTCGGGGCCGCGTCGCTCTATCCCAACCACTTCGCGGTGCACGACGGCACAGACGCCAAGATTCGCGACACGGCCTACCTATTTACCCGCGCCTAACCGTCCTCTTCGTCGCGTTGGCGGCACCGCTCGCGGCGCAGACCGCGGCAAATCCAAAATACGAATGGGTCGATCATCTCTACCCATACGTTTCCTACAGTTCGGTCGACGGGTTCTGGGGAGCGGGGCATTACGACTGGTCGATCCCGATGGGCTTCGCCGAACGGCCGGAGCCGAACATCGGCCGCATCGCGTTCGATGCTGGCGCGAGCACCAAGGGCAGCTACCTGCTGACCGCGGACGCACAGTTCCCCGCCTATTGGGATGGCTGGCGATTCGGCCTGACGGTCGGTCTGGTCCGTGCGAATCGACTCGGCTACTACGGGCAAGGCAATAGCACCACATACGACCACGACAGCACGACCGCCCCCGATCGGTCGTACTTCTATCGGGTGAGCCGTAAGACCGGGGGCGCGCGGCTCACCGTGCAGCGGAGGGTTGCAGGCCCGTTGCGCGTCCTGGTGGGTGGCTCGCTCCAACGGACCGCCTTTCGCACGCTACCCGGCGTGAACCTGTATCAACGGGACAGCGTCGCGCCGTTTAACGATGCCGTCGCGCGCGCCGGCATCGTTTTCGATTCCCGCGATCTCGAAGCCGACCCCCACCGTGGCATCTTCGCCGAGGCGCTGGTCGGACGGGGTCGCGGCTATACGCGCACGACCGCCGCCGTACGGGCCTATGTCCATCCGCTCGAGCGTCTGATCCTTGCAGCACGCGTCGCCGGTGAAAAAATGACCGGGACGCCGCCTCTGGCAGCGCAGCAGACGATGGAATCAAGTGAGGGGCCGCTCGTCGCCGTGGGCGGCTCCCGCTCGCTGCGCGGCTATTACGACGGCCGCTTCGTGGGACCTGGTAAGCTGGTCGCGGGAGTCGAGGCTCGGTACGGTGTGATCTGGGCGCCGCGCCTGCTCGAGGTAAAGCTGTTCGGGTTCTACGATGCTGGGCGCGTGTTCGGCCCCGGGGAGGTGGTGCACCTCACGCGCCAGGCGCTGCATTCCGCATGGGGCGGTGGGGTCGCTGCGGCACTCATGCGAAACACGGTGATGACGTTCTTCGTCGGAAAGGGCACGGAAGGAGCGCTGGTGTCGTTCGCGACGACGTGGAGCTATTGATCGATCACGTGACTTGTCGGATCTCCACGCCCCTACGCTTCAGCTCGTCCACATACGCCTGAAACGGCACAGCTTCATCGGGCGTGTACACCCCCGGTGAAGTGATCCTGCCGTCGACCTGCATGACACCGGTGATCGCGAGCGAGTACCCGGTGGTCCGCATCATCGCACTGATTCCCGTCGCCTCATCGAAATAGTCGAGCAGCTGCCAGGCGACGCGGCTGCCATTCTTGCCGTCCACTTGCACGCGCAACGCCACCAGGTCGCGGCCGTTGGGTTTGGTAAGATGCGGTGAGACGGCCGCGATGAACGCGTCGCGCGGCACGATCTCCGTGCCTTTCAACTTCACCGGCTCCAGCGACAAGAGTCCCAGCTCGCGAATGGGTCGCATGATCGCCACGTGACCAGGGTAGCGGAGCGTCTTGTATTCCATCGTGCGTACGTTGCCCTGGTACGCCCATGGCATGGTCGAGATCCCGCCGCCCGTGTGAAACGCCTCGAGCGTCCCGACGGGGCTCGGAAACTCGACGTCCTCGAGCTCCGACAGGGCGTCCACGCGCTCGGGGCGGCCGTCGCGCAGCACCCAGGACGGCGTCGTGTAGTAGTCGAGCGCGCCTTCGAGCGAGTAGACGATCTGATAATTGAGTGGCGGCTCCGGCTGCTGCGGCAACCCGTCCACGAAAATCTTCACACTCTCGGCATCGCCGACGCGGCGAATGCCCTCGGCGGCGATGATGTTGACCATGCCTGGCGCGAGACCGCAGTCGGGAATCACCGAGACGTGCTGTTTCTGTGCGGCAGGGTGGAGCGTTTTCTGTTTCTGGACGATTTCGGTGTTGCCGCCCAGGTCGGCGCAATGCAGGCCCACCGCGACGGCGGCCTTGGCGACGGGATAGTTGAAGTAGTAGGGCAACGCGTTCATGACCGCGTCGTGCCCGCGCATGAGCTGGCGAAGCTGGGTCCCCCGCTTGGCATCGAGCCGGACGGTGACGAGGCGTTTGTCCTTCTTCTTCTTTAGGAAGGCGGCGGCGCGTTTCGGTTGCAGGTCGGCCAGGGTGACGCGCTCGACGTCCGGACGCTGCAGGAGGTCAAATGCGCAGGCAGAACCCTGCAGCCCAGCCCCCAGCACGAGCATGCGCATTGCGTCTCACGCCTCCGATGATTGTTGGGAGATGAAGCGGCGGGAAAGCTAGTAGATTCGGCCACGGTGTTGCACCCCTCGCACTTCTCGAGCTCGCCTGCCGGCGCCGCAGAGCTCACACGCCAGCGCTTGATTCGCGCCGCCCTGGAGTTGTTCACGACCCGCGGCTACCACGACACCACGACGGCCCAAATCGCCAAGAAGGCCGGGATCGCCGAGGGGACGATTTACCGCCATTTCGCCAGCAAGCAGCAATTGATGAACGAGCTGTATCGCGCCGCCCAACGGTGGGCTACGAAGTTGGTCCAGGAGACCGCTCGCGATCCGGAGGCGCGAACGGCCCGCGCCCAACTGATGGCCGTCGCGCACGGTTTGTTCCAGGGGGCGGCGGAGGACACGGCAGTCGTCAAGCTCGGATTGCTGGAGCGGCTCGAAGCGGTGATCGATGATGAGAGCCGCAAGACAGCGCGGGAGTTTCGGTTGGCGCTCGAGCGGATCGTCGCCGAAGGCAAAGCTCAGGGTGCAGTACGAACGGGTGCGGTCGAGATCTGGGCGGGGGTCTGGCTGGCGACGATCAGCCACGCGTTAGAGAAGATCGTTGCCGGCGACTGGAAACCGGGAGATGCCGGCGTGCGATTGGTGATATTAGCGTGTGAGCGATGGGCCCCACTTCGCGACAAAACAAGGCAGTCGCTCCGCGGGGCCCATCGCTCCCACGTTTTTAGGCACGACGTAATTCGAACAACGCAATCTCTGGCGGCACGAAAACGCGTAGCGGCACCCCGACCACGCCAATTCCCCTGCTCACGTACAGCTGGCTGTTTCCCTGTGTGAAGTGCCCCATCACGTACTTCGTGATCAGGCGGCCTGGTGACCAGCCGACCACCGGCAGATAGAACTGGCCACCGTGGATGTGGCCCGCGAGCGTAAGGGGGATGCCGCGTGGTGCCGCGCCGTCAAACGCACCGGGGCGGTGAGCGAGCAGGATGCGGAACGCGTCTTTCGCGGGCGGCGTGAGCCGCAGCGCGGGCTCGAGGTCGTAGTCCTGGGGATCGTCCGCGTGCCAGTTGCGCGGGTCGTCAATGCCGATGAGCGCGAGCGCGGCGCCGTCCCGCTCGATGACGTGCGCGCCATTCTTCACGAACACCTGCCCCGCGTCGCGCACGCCACGAATCACGGCGTCCTCGCCCGTGTAGCGATCGTGATTGCCCAGGACAGTCACCACGCCGAGCGGAGCGCGCAGGTCGCGAAACGCTCGCACATAGTCCGAGATATACGATTGCGAGATGTCGATCATGTCGCCGGTCTGCACGATCAGATCGGCGCCGAGGGCGTTCGTCTGCGCGACGATGGCCCGCATTTTCGCTTCGGACATGTGAATGCCGGCGTGCACATCGGAGAGATGCGCGATGCGGAGCCCGTCGAGCCCGGCCGGCAGATTCGGAAATACCAGCGCGCGGCGCGTGACCTTCGGGAGGCGCTCGGCGCTCCAGATGCCGTACGCCGACACGCCGAGTCCCACGACGGCATATGCGTAGGTCGCGCGTGCGAGGAACTGTCGACGCGACATGGCGGTTGGGCGGTTGAGCGGCTCGGCGGTTGGAGAGTGGCGCAGTTTTCCAACCGCCCAACCGCCGAACCACCAAACCGCCTTCGTGAGTATGTAAAGCGCAACCAGCCCACAGAAAATCCAGCCGAGCAGCTGCCAGGCGATCCACGGCGCAATGTAGGGAACACGACTGATCCCCCACAGACTGCCGGAGAACATCCGCACGGCGACGATGCCCCACGGGATGTTGAAGACGACGAACACGACGGTGAGCCAGCGCCGCGCCGAGAGCGGCAGGCGCTCACGCAGATAGAGGAATAGCAGTATTTGAGGCGCCGCGAACAGCAAAAGGTAGATTAGGGCCATGTCATCCCGTACGCTGACGTTTTTTGGCTTGTTCCCCGCGCTTCTCGGCGCCCAGCGACCCGCGAGTGTCGATCGACAACTGGCGGCCGCTGGTCTGTGGGCCGAAGCACGCTACAACTATGCCTACTGGGACGTCGTCCGCGCGAATTGGGACTCCGCGTTCGCTGCGACGGTCACCTTTACAGAAGCGCGGCCCGCGCCGAGCGACTTGCAATTCCTTCGGCGGCTGCGGCGCTGGGGCGCGCTGCTCAATGACGGCCAGCTCGAGCTGCTCGCGCCGGCCGCCGTGGCGAACCGCATCGCGCGACCACCCCTGGCGCTGCGCAGCATCGAGCGCCGGCCATTCATCATCGACTACGTCGTCAACGACGAGATGCGCGTGGCGCGACCCGAGCGGTTGGCGGAGATCCTGGCGGTCCAGGGCATCCCTGCCGCCGCGTGGATTCGCGACTCGGTCGTGCCGGAAGTCGCCGCAACCAACGAGGCGAGCCGCTGGGAGCGCGCCGTCGCGCAGATGCTCGACGGTGAGCGCGGCACGGCGCTGCACCTCCTGCTGCGACTCCCGGGCGGTGCCGAGCGCGGCGCGAGCGTCACACGCACGCTGGCGTTGACCGCGCGGTCGTCGCTCGACCGCGCCGCGCTCGAAGCCGATACCCTGCCCGACGGCGTGATCTGGATGCGCGTGAACTCCCTCGCCGATCCGGATGTCCTCAGCCTGTTCGATCGCTCCGTCGGCAACGCGGCGCGCGAAGGACCACGCCATCGCGGCTTGATTCTGGATCTTCGGGAGACCACCTGGACCCCACACGAGCGGGATCAAGGCTACGCGCTGCTGCTCTCGCGCCTCATCGACCGCCCGTTCCTTACCGCCCAGCGTCGCAAGGCGCGCTACAGCCTCGACTCGCTCGCCTGGGCCGGCACGCCGCCCGACACGATCTGGCCACCGCCGCGGCGCGAGCGGATCGCGTACAGCGGCCCAATCGTCGTGCTCTGCTCGCCGCGCACGGCCGGCGCCGCGGAAGACTTCGTCGTCGCATTTCGGGCGGGCGGGCGCGGTCCGATCATCGGCGAGCGGACGGCCGGGAGCACGGGACAGACGGCGGTGCTGCCGCTCGCGCCCGGATGGAAGATCCGCCTGACCGTGTCGCGCGACGCGTTCCCCGACGGCAAGGAATTCGTGGGCACCGGGATCGCGCCCGACATCCCGGTGGACGTGCGCGTCGAGGACGTGCTCGCCGGGCGAGATGCGGCGTTGGATCGCGCGCGCGCCTACCTCAGCGAAACGGCCCGGCGCTAGGTCTTCAGCTGCGCGCGGAAGAAGCTGATCACCGCGCGCCACGCGCTGTCGGCGACTTCCGGTTTCTCGCGCGTGCGCAGAAAGCCGTGCCCGACCCCCGGATAGACGGTGTACGGGTAGGCCTTGCCGGCAGCCCGCATCGCCGCCGCGGCGTCCGGTAGTCCCGCGTCGATGCGCGCGTCGTTCTCGGCATACACGCCGAGCCCCTTCGCGCGAATCTTCGGTATATCGGCGGTGTTGGGCGCAGGACCATAGCAGACCACAAAGGCTTTCAATTCAGGCGCATTCGTCGCGTACCGGAAACTTTGCCCGCCGCCCCAGCAGAAGCCGATGACCCCGACGTCGCTCGCACGGGCGGCCTTCACGGTCTTTAGAAAGGCGCGCGTCGCCTCGAGATCGGCCGTTATGGTATCGGGGTTCAGCGTTGCGATCAGTTTGCGCGCGGAATCTTGCGACGCCGGCGTACCACCGCGGTGCGACAACAAGTCGGGCGCAATCGCGACGAAGCCGTCCTTGGCGAGCTGCTCGATTGTCTGCTTGATAAAGTCCGACATGCCGAAGATCTCGTGGATGACGATCACCGCCGGCGCCGGCTGCGGGCGCTCCGGATACGCGATGTACGCGGTCACCGTGTCTTTGCCGTTGAGGAACTTCACGTACTCGGAGTGGATGTCGGTTAGGCGGTTAGACGGGTAGGCGGTTAGCACAAACCCGACCAACCCCGCCGCCGCGACGAAACCGCTAACCTTCCAACCGTCTAGCCGCCTAGCGCCCATAGCTCACCCTCCAGATTTTGCCGCCCATGTCATCACTCACCAGCAGCGATCCGTCCGGCAATACGAGCAAGCCGACGGGCCGTCCCCAGCGACTGCCATCGGGACGTTGCCAGCCGACGATGAAATCCTCGACGCCGGCGCTGTCGACCTCCACCCGTACGACTTTTGCGCTCGTGGGAACGCTGCGGTTCCACGAGCCGTGCAGCGTGACAAACGCATCGCCGCGATACTCGGCGGGGAACTGCGTTCCCGTGTAGAACGCGATGCCGAGCGGCGCGGAGTGCGCCTGGATCGTGATCGCCGGCGGCTCGACAGTCGAGCAGTTCGCCGAACCGTACTCGGGATTCGGCTTGCCGGGGAGATAACACTCCGGCCAGCCGTAGTTGCGACCGTCTTTGATGATGTTGATGTGCTCGGGCGGTGCGTCATCGCCGAGGTTGTCGCGGTCGTTGTTGCCGCCCCACAGCTCGCCCGTTTTCGGGTTGAATGCCAAGCCGACCGTGTTACGCAGCCCCCGCGCGAATATCCGGCCCCCCGAAGCGTCGGCGTTGAACTGCGTCACGGCCGCCCGCATTGAGTCACGCTCGTCGCAGACATTGCATGAGGACCCGACCGCTACGTACAGCTTGCCGTCCGGACCGAACACGATCGTCCGGGTCGAATGACCGCTGCGTGGCAAGCGCAGCAGCGTCTTTGGCTCACGGACGCCCGGATCGTAACGAACGAGCTCGAGCTCCCCGGCGACGTACATGGTGTCGCCGCGGAAGGCGATGCCGAAGGCGCCTTTCAGTCCGCTCGCGACCGTCACCACGCTGTCGCGGACACCATCGTGATTCGCGTCGATGAGCTTGACGACCAGACCGGACCCCGGCTGCGAGGCATAGACCACGTTGCCCGGGCCGAGCGTCATGAAGCGGACGTTCGGGAGATTCTCGGCGAATACGGCGATCTTGAACCCGGGCGGTACGCGGAGCGCGTCGTCGCTCCTTGCTTGACTCCGGGCGGGAGCTCCGCCGCAGGCGACGGCGATGACGGCGGCGAACAAGGCACGTAGACGCATTCGTTACCTCCGACCGATGGCGGTGACTCGCAACAGGAGTCTGCCGTCCGGGTCCACTCGAACCTCGGTAGGCGCAAACGGCAGATCGACACGAGCAGACGTGGCGCGGCTTCCTTCGCTCACCGTGACAGTGCGGCGCACGTTCGCGCCGTTCGCTCTTCGGAACTCGAGCGTCAGCTCCGGGAGTCGGAACAGGCCCCACTCAGGTTTTTGGTGTTGGGTGATACCCAGAACCACTTTCCTCGCTCCCGCCTCGTATTGCCACGTCACGTCGAGCTGTGTATACCCCGGTTGGTGCAGCCATTGGTGGAAGAACCAACCAAGATCCGCTCGGGCTTCCTTCTCCATTACGCGCTGGAAGTCCTCACTCGTTGCGGTAGAGTCGCGGTAGGTACGGTAGTAGGCTCGGAGCCCGCGGAAGAAGGCCGAATCGCCGATCGTGCCGCGGAGCATGTGCAGCACCCATGCACCTTTGGCATACCCCGAGTCCACGATCGGCCGGTCGGTGACCGCGGATTTGAAGTAATTCTCGGCGTTCGCGCGCATGACGTTTGCCAATACCGAGTCGCCGTCCAGCGCGGCGCCTATGACGCCATCGAAGTAGGTCGCGAAGCCTTCAGAGAGCCAGATATCGGGCCAGTCGCGTTCTGTGACGGCGTCGCCGAACCACTGGTGCGAAGTCTCGTGCCGCACGACGCCCTCGCCCATCCTGCGCTCTACGTACGGCTTCTCCGCATAGAAGATGGCGCTCGAGTTCTCCATGCCGCCGAATTTCGTGGATGACTGCACCTGGGCGAGCTTCTCGTAGGGGAACGGCCCGATGAGTCGCTGCATCACCTCGACGATCTCGGTGGCGCGACGAAACGGACCCGAGTCGGCGTATGCCGAGTCCTCAGGATAGGTCCAAACTTCGATGGGGATCGTGTCGCGGCCGTTGATCGCGGGCCGGTGCGTTGAGACCGTGAACTCGCCGGCGCCGATGACCATCGTATATGTCGGGATCGGATGGGATTCGGTCCACATCCCCGAAGTCGAAGTCTTGCCATTTGCAACGACTCGCCACGATGGCGGAGCCGTGATGTTGAACATGACGCGGGCCTTGTCCGACGGGTGGTCGAGCGTGGGAATCCAGAACCGCGCTCGCTCCGGCCAGTTGTCCGCAAACGCGACGCGGCGTCGCCGCGCGCTCGGCCCGATGATCAATCCATCTTGTGGGCTCCCGTGATATCGGATCATCAAACCAGCGGTAGGTTCCCCGTCTGTGGGGACGGAAATGATCCGGCCGTCATAGTGAAACGAAATCGGTGTACTGTGATCGTCGCCATCCACGCGCGAGACGGAATCGATCTGCATCCCGACGAGGTTCAGCCGGATGGTGTCCTCGCCCGATGGTCGTACAAGTATGCCCGTGCGGCCGCTGATGACGGTTCCCGTATCTGGAATCGTCAAGTACACGAAATAGCGAAGAGCATCACTGGGCCGCTGTTGAGCTAGAGTGTTCCCTGCTCCGAAGAGCGCCAACAATAGGCTACCGACCGTTCGCATACACTCCATCCAGCGCTGTCTCTCCCTTCGGCATCTTCTCCCGGCTCGCGATCGCCTCCTCGGCGGCCTTTGACACTCCCGCCGTCACCTCGGCCTCGATCTCGCCGAGCTGCTTGGCCTTCACGCCTTCTTCCTTCAAGTACTCCTCATAGAGCCCAACAGGATCGCGCTTGCCCCACGAGCGAAACAGCTCGGCCGGGAACGTCTCTCGCGCCTCGCGCTCGTCGTGCGTCGCGTGCCCGCCCATCCGGAACGTCTCCGCAATCAGTAGCGCCGGCCCGTTCCCGCTACGACACCGCTCGGCGGCCATTCGTGTCGCCGCAAAGGCGTCGAGCACGTTGTTGCCGTCGAACGACACGCCCCACACGCCATAGCTCGCCGGCCAATCCTTGAAATCGGCGGGCAGATGGTGCTGTTCGAGACGCGTGCCGAGCGCGACCTGGTTGTTCTCGATAATGAAGATGGCGGGGACACGCTGCACGGCGGCAAAGTTGGTGCCTTCGTGCGCCGCCGCGGTCTTCGTGGAACCATCACCAACCCACGTGAGCACCACGCGCGGCTCGCGCTTGAGCTTGAACGTGAGCGCGATCCCTGCAATGACGGGCACCATGTCGCCGACGTGCGAGATCGGTTGGAGGACTCCTTGAGCGAACGATCCCACGTGCAGATCGCGTCCGGCGCTCGGCGAGTCTGCAGTGGCGAGATAGGCGCGCAGCATGTCGGCGATCGACATCCCCATTTCGCAGCACGCCGCGGCGTTGCGGATCATCGGGGCGACGATGTCGGTACCGCGCGCGAGCGCCTGTACCGGCCCGACCGTCGTCGCTTCTTCACCGGTGCCGAGCCACGCTTTCGAGATGACGCCCGTGCGCACCCAACGCTTCAGCTCGATGTCGTGCAGTCGCGCGCGCAGCAGACCGCGATAAAGCTGGAGTTTGGCGTCAGGAGTCAGGGCTGATACGATCGAAGCGCGCTCGGGATCATTTTCGATCGTGGCTCGGAATGCCTTGACGAGCTTCAGGTCAGGCTTCCAGTCGACGTACTCCGGTGGGTCGAACGCGGGGAACCGCTTCACGGCACTCCGGCAACGCTCCGGCCGAGGACTTGTCCGTCGCGCTTGAACACCGCGCCACCCTTCATGACGAAATCGACGTGCTCGAGCGTGCTGATGGTTTGTATCGGATCGCCGCGCACCGCGACGAGATCGGCATACTTCCCCACCGCGATCGTGCCGACATCGCGCTCCAGGCCGAGCAGGGTCGCGCCGTTCGACGTGCCAGCAACGATTGCCTGCATCGGCGTCATGCCATAGCGCACCATCAGACCGAACTCCCGCGCATTGGTGCCGTGCTTCATCACGCCGGCGTCGGTGCCGAGCGCGATCTTCACGCCGGCGTCGACCGCCAGTTTGAAGGAGTTGCGGTGGCGGGGCGCGATGGCGAGGGATTTCGCGGCGATCGGCGGCGGAAGGCGGCCCGCAGTCGCCAGCGACTCGACGGTGAAACCAGCGAGCAGCGTCGGGACGAGCCACGTGCCGTGCTGTTTCATGA
The DNA here is from genome assembly GCA_003220955.1 of Gemmatimonadota bacterium. Lineage (GTDB taxonomy): Bacteria > Gemmatimonadota > Gemmatimonadetes > Gemmatimonadales > GWC2-71-9 > 20CM-2-65-7. The sequence goes on from QHTW01000048.1 coordinate 32,243, forward strand.
GTGCGACGGCTTCGGCGTCGAGAATCGAGCCGTGCTCGATCGACGTCACGCCCGCGCGGACCGCCGCCTTGATCCCGGCGCTGCCGTGCGCGTGCGCGGCGACGCGGCGATCGAGCTGGGTGGCGGTCTCCACGATCGCGCGCATCTCGTCTTCGGTATACTGCTGCACGCCGACGGAATCGGTCAGCGACAGCACGCCGCCCGTCGCGCAGATCTTGATGACGTCGGCGCCGTACTTGACCATGTAGCGGACGGCGTTGCGGACCTC
>QHTW01000035.1 GCA_003220955.1 Gemmatimonadota bacterium
GAACTCAACGGGCATCCGCTCAACCTCCATGCGACTGCCGTGACGTTCGCGGAGTTGGCGGTCGACACCGACTGCAGTGACGGCGCGGCACATTGGGGCGGCAAGCTCCGCGTGCAGAATACGGGACAGGAGAATCTCGACTTTGAAGTGTGGGACTGTGACAACGGCGAGCCCGGCGCCGGCCACGATGGCTTCGCCATTCGGGTCATCGAGCCCATTGATGGAATCGGGGATTACGCGGTCATGTGTCCGGATCCCTCTCTTCCGCCAGCGGAGCCATCCTGCACGCTGACGGGCGGCAACAGGCAGTTCCACCCGACCCACTAACGAGCGCGAAGCAGATCGGAGGATACGATGAAAATCGATAGGATGCGGTGGGCGATCCGCTTTGCGGCACTCGTCCTGCCTATGACCTGCTGGCCGGGCGCGCTCTCCGCTCAACTGCAGGGGACCGCCAGGGCCGTGGCATTCGGCGTCGCCGTGCGCACCGCGACGGTCAACCAGACGACGCCGTCAGCCGTCCTGCCGGCGGATGGGTCCCTGGCCCAGGATCAGGCCAGCGATGTCTTGGTCGCTTCGTTCGTGACGGCGCACGATGCCTTCGCGACGGCCACAGGCGCCGACGACGGCACGCAATCCGACGCCGTGAGCAGTGCGACGCTGGGAGTAGTGAACATTCTCAACGGTCTGATCACGGCGGATGGCGTGGTGGCCATGGCGAGTAGCACGGTCGGCAACAGCAATGCCGAGGGCTCGAGTCTCGCGAACCTCGTCGTGAACGGCGTGCAGATGGACGATCCCGCACCGAACACGCGGGTGGTCCTGCCTGGCACCGGCTATGCGGTGTTGAATGAGCAGATTCCCACGACCCGAGGCATTACGGTCAACATGATTCACGTGGTGTTGCAGCAGCCGATCTTGGATCTATTCGGTGGCGTGACCGGCTACCAAACCACGGGGGAGATCATCGTCGGGTCAGCTTCCACCGGCGTCAACTAGTTGCGGTTGGGGCTTGGCTGACCCCGGGGCGCCGCCCCGGGGTCAGCCGAGACTCACACGACTCTTCATCCGGCGCACCGCTTCTTCCATCCCCCAAAAGACCGCCTTACTCACGATCGAATGCCCGATGTTCAGCTCCTCGATCTCGGGAATCGCGGCCACAGGTTGAACGTTCTGATAGGTAAGGCCGTGCCCAGCGTGGACCGCGAGACCGATTTGCTTCGCATGCGCGGCTGCGTGCCGGAGTTCATTCAGCGCAGCGTCGCTGCGCCGCCACGTTTGCGCGAAGCGGCCGGTATGAAGCTCGATCGCCGGAACGCCGAGCTCCCGCGCGACATCGATCGTCTTCAACGACGGATCGATGAAGAGACTCACGCGGATTCCCGCCTCTTGCAGCTGGGCAATCGCGCCCCGCAACCGGCGATCTCCCGCGCGCAGCACGAGCCCGCCTTCCGTCGTGATCTCCTGCCGCTTCTCGGGCACCAGCGTCGCCTGGAATGGCTTGAGACGCGTCGCGAATCGGACGATGTCCGCGAGCGCGCCGAGCTCGAGATTGAGAACGGTGCGCACGCTGCGCGCGAGCGCCGTGACATCGGCGTCCTGAATGTGGCGGCGGTCCTCGCGGAGGTGGACGGTGATCCCGTCGGCGCCCGCCCGCTCGGCGGCCGCCGCGGCCTGGACGGGATCGGGCTCGTCGGTCTTGCGCGCTTCGCGAATGGTCGCAACGTGATCAATGTTGACGTAGAGACGCATGGTGTCTTACCTTCGGGTCACCTCGACCAAGGTTTTGTCTCGTGAAGCCACGGCTCGCATTTGCGCTGATCCTGCTTGCCGGCACCGGAGGGGGAGGCGCCTGCGGCTCGAACCCCACCCTGGGGACGCCCGTGCCGCAGACGATGAACGAGTCGATCGCGCAATTTCTGGCGGCCGTGAAAGCCAACGATCAGAAACGCATGGGTGAGCTGTGGGGCACCGAGCGAGGACCCGCGGCGAACAACATGAACGGCGACGTGCTGCGGCAGCGACTCACCGTGATCCAGAAGTATCTCGATCACTCCGGATATCGGATCATTGAAGGCCCCCTGCTCGTGTCGGGGCACGACGACCGGCGGACGTATCGCGTGGAGCTGCAGCGCGCCAATTGCAACCACGTGTGGCCGATCGAAGTGGTGCGCACGCACAGCGGCGGCTGGCTGGTCTACGACGTGCATCTCGAGAGTGCCGGCGCTCCGGCCGGGCCGTGCCAAGCGGCGACCACCGGCGGGGGAACCAAGCCCTAGCGACCGGCGTTCCACCTACTCAGTTAGCTCCAGCAAAACGCCGCTCGTGGTTTTTGGATGCAAAAAAGCGATTCGCCGTCCACCGGCCCCGCGCCGGGGCGTCTCATCGATCAGTTTGTAGCCGGCGGCGCGACAGCGCTCGAGCGTGGCCTCCAGGTCCGCGACGCGGTAGCAGATGTGATGGATGCCCGGCCCGCGTTTTGCAAGGAATTTCGCCACGGGACCGTGGGGGTCGCTCGGCTCGAGCAGCTCGACGTCGACGTCGCCGAAACGCAGGCTGACGATCGTTGCGCCATCGGCGGTCTCGGGCCGTCCGGGCGAGAGTCCCAGGACGTCGCGATAAAAGGACAGCGCCTCGGTGACGCTCGTGACGGCGATGCCGACGTGAGCCACTGATGGGTTCATAGAACGTCAAACTAACGTCTCGAGAGGGAGCGTGAAGGGTTATGGAAGAGGTGAAGCATCCCGCTGCCATCACGGACGCCACATTCCAGGTGGAAGTCGAGCAGCACAAAGGGCTCGCCATCGTGGATTTCTGGGCGACGTGGTGCGGGCCGTGCCACATGGTCGCGCCGATCATGGATCAGCTGGCCGGCAAGTACAACGGCAAGGTCAAGATCGTGAAGGTGGACGTGGACGCCAATCAGGCGACGGCGATGCGCTTTAACGTCCGCTCGATTCCGAGTATTCTATTCTTCAAGGACGGACGCCACGTGGACACGCTGGTGGGCGCGTATCCGTCGCAGGCGTTCGAGCAAAAGATCGAACAACATCTGTCGTAGCTTCCTCCCCGGAGGACGATGCGCGCGAGCACTGCTCGCCTGACGAATTCGCCGGTTCGCCTCGCGGATCTCCAATTTCCGCAGGTGAACCGGCTTATTCATCGCACCCGGCTCGCGTTCATCCATCTCGAGAATCTGCTCGCGTACGCCAAACGGGACCGCGACGGCCGGATCGACGGCTATCTCGCGGCCCATCTGCCGGACGAGTGCGTACTGCTGTTTTTCCGAAAAGGCGAAGCCGTGAACGCCGCCGCGCTGCACACCGCCGGGCGCCAGGTCATCACGATTACCGAAGCGCTGAAGCGCATGCGCACGGAAGTCGAGCGCGGTGATCTCACCTACTGCGCCGCCCCGATGGAGCAGCTCGGGTGGATGTACGCTTCCTGCGGCGGCGCCTATCAACCGCGCGGCATCGACGTCAATCAGCCGGAAAAATTCTTTCCAACGTTGCAGCAGGAAAAGGTGACGGGGGTGCTGGAGTTGATTGCGGGTGGCCGGGTCTCCTACCTCAAGTTCGATCACGGCAAGTATCTGAGCGGCCATTTCTGCGACAAACCGGACAACGTGCCGCCCGCGCGCTATCTCGAATCCTTGTTCGATCCCGCCCCGGACGGCTCGGTCCCGGCGATGTCGGCCGGAACGTTTCCCGGCGCGGACGATCTTCCGGCGCAGGCGGCGACCGCGCTCGTCAACACGTACCGCGAGCTCTACTGGCGCATCGTGGACGCCGTCGAGCGCGAATTCCCGGGTGAGGCCAGGCGGCGCGCCCAAAAGGTCACCGCCGCGATCGTGGAAACGCACCAGGCGCTCGCGCTGCTCAGCGTCCCGCGCGGGACCGACACCCCCGACGCCGTCGTCCGACCGGAGGAGCTGTCCGTTGCCCTGACGGACTGGGCGCTCCAGCTCCTCGAGGGCGCCGAGGTGATGATGCCGGGGACGGCCACGAAGGTGCTCAAGGATGCGACGCGCGAGCATCGCTACGTGCTGCAGGCTGCCGGGTTCTACGGGAAACTCCCCTGGCGGGTGACGTGGTGACGTGGCCGGCACCCTCTACGTTGTCGCGACGCCCCTCGGCAACCTCGGCGACCTCTCGCCGCGCGCCGCCGACACGCTGAAACGCGTGGCGGCGGTCGCCGCCGAAGACA
>QHTW01000036.1:0-1285 GCA_003220955.1 Gemmatimonadota bacterium
CTGGGTGAGCGATCGCACGACGTGCTACCTCGCGAGCGGCAAGCCCGTCGTCGTGCAGCACACCGGACCGAGTGATTACCTGCCGCATGGCGAAGGGATGTTCCGTTTCCGAACCACCGCCGACGCGGCAGCCGCGCTCGACGCCATCAACTCGGATTACCCGCGCCATTGCCGCGCCGCGCGCGAAATCGCGGAGGCGCACTTCGACGCGCGACGCATCCTGAGCGGCATCCTCGACACGGCACTAGCGCCCGCGACGGAGGCGCTCCGCGCATGAGTGGCCCGCGCATCGGGGTGCTGCTCCCCACGTATTCACAGCACAGCACCAGTCAGATGCCGAGCGTGCTCCGCACGCTCGCGGAGCTGGGAGCCACGGTGGACATGATCGTTCCCCCGCGCCCCGATCGTCCGGTGGAGTTGTCGCGCCTCCGAGTGGAGCACGACCTGTACGTGCTCCACAAGATCAGCGGGCTCGCCCTCAGCGTCGCCGGGGCGCTGCACGCGCTGAGCGCCACGATCGTGAATCCCTACCCCGCCACGGCCGCGCTGCGCGACAAGATCGTCGCCACGCGAATCCTTCAGGCCGCCGGCGTGCCGGTGCCGGCCACGTACGTTGCGACCGGCACCGACGCCTTGCTTCCCCTGCTGGAGGACGGGCCGATCGTGGTCAAGCCGTATCAGGGCGCGGGCGGCCACGACGTCCAAATCGTCCGGAGCGGCGCCGACCTCGTGAACCTCGAACTCGGACGCCGCGCTGGGCGTGATCCCATCTTCGCGCAGCGCTATCACGAGTCGCAAGGAGGCCGCGACCGGAAGCTGTACGTGATCGGCGATCGGTGCTTCGGAGTCATGAAGGTGTTCCCTCGACGCACTGCCGAGGAAAAACAGGGCGAGCCGTTCACGGTTTCCCACGATCTGCGCGACATCGCGCTGCGGTGCGGCCGCGCCTTCGGCGTCGAGCTGTATGGCGTTGACATCATCGAGAGCGGGGGCGCCCCGTACGTCGTGGATGTGGGCGTCACTCCCGGCTTCAAGGGCGTGCCCGACGCGCCCCGGCTCGTGGCGCGCTACCTGTATGCCGCCGCGATCCGCACGGCGCGGGGCGAGCCCGTGGCAAGCGGGGTGGCGTCATGAGGAGCAGGTGGGTGCTCGTGCTCGTGGCCGCGCTCGCAGCCCGTCCGGCGGTGGCGCAGGTCGGCGCCACGACCGACATCATCACGGGGACCGTCACGGGCCCCGACAGCCAGCCGCTCGCCGGGGCCGTGGTCCACGCCCGCACACGCCA
>QHTW01000036.1:1316-7066 GCA_003220955.1 Gemmatimonadota bacterium
CCCGACGGCGGGGGCCGCTACGAGCTGACGGCGCGGTACGTCGGAATGGCGCCGGCACACATCAGCGTGGCCCGCCGGGCCGAAGACGACCGCATCGAGGCGACGATTCAGATGGAGTTCCTCACCGCGACCCTGACGCCCGTCACGGTGACGGCGCGCACCGGCGCGCCGTCCGACCGCGTGGGTGCTGGAGCTAGCGAGCGGAGCTTCGACGCCGAGAAACTGAGCCGGCTGCCCGTCGACGTCTCCGATCTCAACGCCATCGCCGCGCTCCAGCCTGGCGTGATCGGGATCGCCGGGACGGATTCGAGTGCCACCGCGTTCTCCGTCGCCGGCCAGCGGCCCGCCGCCAACGCCGTGATGCTCGACGGCGTTGCACTCGGCACCGCGAGCGTCCCACAGGACGCGCTCCGCTCGGTGCGCGTGGTCACCAACGCGTACGACGTCGCGCGCGGGCAGTTCTGGGGAGGGATCGTCACCTCGACCACCCGCGGCGGCACCAACATCCCGCAGGGCTCGTTCTCCTACATCGGGCAGGACCGCGCGCTCTCCTGGGGCGAGGCGACCACCTCGCCGTTCGGCCAGGGAGCCACACAGAATCAATTGAGCGGCGGCATCGGCGGGCCGCTCGTCTCCAACCGCTTGTTCGCGTTCGCCGCGGTGCAGACACGCCGGCGGTCGCAGGCCCTGCCGTCGCTCACGAGCGCCGACGCGTTGACGCTGGCGCGCCTAGGCGTGAGCCCCGACTCGGTTGCCCATTTCCTCTCCCTAGCATCCGGATCGGGCGTCCCCATAACGCTGAGCGGGATGCCCGAGGACCGCGCCAGCACCGCCACGCTGGCGTTGCTGCGGCTCGACTGGCAGGTGAACGACGTGCACACCCTCACCCTGCGGGCCAACGGCAGCGCGGAAAGCCAGGAGCCGGTGCGCATCGGATCGCTCGCGCTTCCCGCGACCGGCGGTACGCGCCGCACGCACAGTGCCGGCGTCATGATCGCGCTCACCTCGGCACCGGGACCGTTCATCAACGAGATCCGCGCCCACGCCGCGCGTCAGCGGCGCGACGCGACGGCGTATCTTGCCCTCCCGAGCGCTCTCGTCCAGGTCGCGTCCGACCTGCCCGACGGCACCCACGGGCTCACGACCTTGAGCCTCGGCGGCAACGATGGGCTGCCACAAAGGAACGACGACCGCACGCTCGAGATCGCCGACGAGCTCTCCTGGCTCCCCGGCACGACGACACACCGCTTCAAGCTCGGCTTCGACGTCATCGGCACCCGCATGAACGACAACGAGACGCCCAATCAGCTCGGCACGTTCTTCTTCCCTTCACTCGCGGCGCTCGCCGCCGGCAGCCCGTCGGCGTACACGCGCACCCTCGCGCCGTTCGCGCAAACGGGCACCGTGTGGAACGACGCTCTCTACGCCGGAGACACGTGGCGGCCCGTGCCCGGTGGCGCGTTTCAGCTCACGTACGGCGTGCGCCTCGAGCACGTCGGCTTCGGCGGGACGCCCATCTACAACCGGGCAGTGGACTCGCTGTTCGGCGTCCGCACCGATCGCCTCCCGACCGAGACGAGACGCATTTCTCGCCGCGCATTGGGTTCACTTGGACCTTGCACGGCGGCGGGCACGGCACATTCCTTCGCGGCGGCGTGGGAGACTTCCACGGCCTCACGCCCATCGGCCTCTACGCGGCCGCCCTGGGGGCGCCCGGACTGGCAAGCGCCGAACAGCAGCTCGTGTGCGTAGGCGCCGCCGCTCCCCGGCCGGACTGGTCCCTCTACACACAGGACCACGCGGCCATTCCCTCCGCCTGCGCCGACACGAGCGGTGCGGTGACGAGCACGCCCCGCCCGGACGTGACGGCGTTCGCAGCGCGGTACCGCGCGCCCGGCGCCCGCCGCGCATCGCTGGCGCTCGTGCGGCGGCTCGGCGGCGATTACTGGGTCACGATCGAGGCCGGCTACGCCCGCGGAGTCAACCAGTACGGCTTGCTCGACCGCAACCTCTCCACCACGCCGCGGTTCACGCTCGCCGACGAGGCGGGACGGCCGGTGTACGTGCCGCTCGATTCGATCGTCCCCGCGACCGGCGCCGTGGCCTCTACGGCATCGCGCCGCGATCCCGCGTTTGGCCACGTGCTGGTGCTGGAATCGGGCCTGCAATCGGACACGAAGCAGCTGGGCGTCACGGTCACGGGCGCCACGCGCGGCGGGCGCGCGACCTTCCGCGTCGGATACACGATTACGCGAGCGCGCGACCAGTCGTCGTTCTCCTGCTGTGCGGCGTCGCGCGGCTTCGCGTCCCCCACGACGGCGGGTGATCCCAACGTGCTCGATTGGGGCACGAGCAGTCTCGAGCGCCGCCACTCCTTCGTGGGCACCGTCTCCGTCGCGGTGACGCGTGCCTTCGAGCTTGACGCCATCGGGCGGCTCACCTCCGGGGTGCCGTTCACACCGATCGTCGGGTCCGACATCAATGGCGACGGCACGCGGAATGATCGCGCCTTCATCTTCGATCCGGCGACCGCGGGCGACCCCGCCGTAACGGCGGCGATGGGGACGCTGCTCGTCCGAGCGCCGTCGTCCATCGCCGCTTGTCTCCACTCGCAGCTCGGCCGCATCGCCGCGCGCAACTCGTGCACCGGCCCCTGGCAACCGTCGCTCGACCTGCAACTCAACTGGCGGCCGGCGTGGCCGTCCGCCGACCGTCGCTTTACGCTCTCGCTGGTGACAATCAACCTGCTCGGTGGGCTCGACGAGTGGCTGCACGGGGTAACCGGCCTGCACGGGTGGGGATACTCCGCCGCTCCCGATCCCGTGTTGCTCGCCGTGACAGGATTCGATCCCGCGGGCGCGCGTTTTCACTACACGGTCAACGGGCACTTTGGGTCGGTGGCGAGCGCCTCGGGCGGCGTGTCGGTGCCGTTCCAGATCGGGCTGCGCGGCCGCTACACGCTCGGTCCCGGGGCGCGTGCGCGCGCGGCCAGCCACGTCACCTCCCTCTCCCCGGACGGCCCCCGCCCTCCCGAGCCTGCCCGCTAACCCGATGACCGCCATCCTGCAGCTGCGCGACTCGCTGCACTGCACGCCCGAGCAAGTCACCGCGTTGACGGCGATCGCCGACTCGCTCGACGCGCAGAATAGCGCAACGGCGGATTCGATGCTGGTGATGGTTCGTGTGCTGGGCGCGCAGGCCGACTCCGCCGTTCTCGCCGCGGCACTCGAGCCCCTCGTCGCGGCGGCGCGCGAACGCGCGCGAGTTGCGCTGGCGCGCGCGCGTGAGGTTCTGACGCCCGACCAATGGGCCAAGATCGGCGGTCCGGATGAGTAGGAGGAGATCGCTCGGCTCAGGGGACGGCCGACCCGCCACCGCCGTCGAACGAGTACGAGATTCTCGGGGAGAGATTGGGATGAGCGGTTTGGATCGCCGGTTTCCCGTCGGCGCGGGAGCACCGATATTCTGTGCCCCATCGCACGGGAAGTTATCTGATCCGTGACTTTGACCCCAAAGGTGGCGCTGCCGGCCGATATTTCCGGACAGGTGCGGATCTCAAGAATGTGTCGTTCCGGGCGTCCGGTAGCCGGCAGTTGGACAAGGAGCGTCTCAAGGCGACGCTGGCAGAGGTCGCCAAGCGCGTTCCGCAAGACGGACGCATATACCTCATCGACCTGCGCGAAGAATCTCACCTGTTCTTCGATACCAGTGCCGTCTCGTGGTATGCCGACAGAGACTTCGCGAAGGTCGGACAGCCGCTCGCCTGGATCCAGGCCGACGAGCTAGCGCAGATCCCCAAGATCACGAAGGTTCCGACGACGCGGGTGTTCTCGATCGCGAAGGACGAAGAGGGTCGTGTGAGGCCGACCGGCTCCGCCGAAATGACCGTCGGATCGGCCGAGACCGAAGAGCAATTTGCGGCGGGGCTGCGGATTGGCCGCGCGGTCGAGTACGTCCGCCTGCCGGTGACCGACCACTGTCCACCTCGCGACGACACACTCGTTCGATTCATCGATCTCAGCCGGCGGATCGATAGGGATAGAGACTGGATCCATTTCCACTGCCGCGGCGGCTCCGGACGCACCGCGATGTTCCTCGCAATGTACGATATGCTGTCTTGGGCGCGTTCGGGCCCGGGCGGCCCCGCATTTCCGCCGCTCGAAGAGTTCGCGACGACGTCAGTGTGAGCTCTTCCCGTATTGCCTCAACCCGGACGGATGCAGCGGGTGCGACAACGCAGCGCGGGGTGCGGCGGGGCGCTCCGCGCATGACTGGAAATACGTCCCCGGGCTCGCCCGCTGGAGTTCCTGGAGGCGTGGCATGATTCGATCAGGTACCCCCTCGGGCCGTACGCGCCCCTCGGCAGCTACCGCGATTCGACCACAGACGTCAGGGTCACCCTTTCGTCGCGGTGTCGAACGTGGAGCGGCACCTACAAGGACTCGACGCTCGACATCACGATGCTCGGCGCTGTGGATATCGCCAACGTCGACGGCGTGCTCACACCGGGGACAGCAACCCCGAGCCCCGAAGCGCTCGCGCGCTACGAGGCAGATCGACCGCGACGTGGCCTCGGGGACTTCGTGCCCAATGGGTGTTTCCTCGAGAGCTCCGAGGGAATTCGTTCCGTCCTCTGGGGAAACTGCAAAAGGAGCAACAACGATGTGGTGCCGTCGACGCTCGACGTGACCGCATTGGCTCTGTCCGCAACGTACGTCGGGAACAGCGACGGCGCGCTGACCATCCGGACGAGCGCTCTAACCACTTGAGCTACAGGCCCTGCAGGCTAGACGTCTGGACGTCTCGACGTCCAGACGTCTAGCAGTTACTCCCATTCTCTTTTCGGTCCCTTCTTGGGCCGGAAGTCGTCCTCATCCCCCTCGTCGAACTCGTCGTCGAGATCGTCGTAATCGTCTTCGTCCAGATCGTCTTCGTCGAGCTCATCCTCGTCCAGCTCATCATCGAAGTCTTCGTCGAGTTCCTTGTCCTCTTCGAATTCTCCGAACTCCTCGTCGACGTCGTCGCTCCTCCGCTTGAGCGACCAGGCCATCGACGACTCGCGGGCCAGCATTGCCACCTCCGGCTGAGGTTGGACTCGGGACTACTCCTCCAACAACGCCCGCTTCTCGCTGCGGGCCAGCTTGCGGCGCTCGGTCGCGCCGAGGAGGCGCTTCCGCAGCCGCACCGACGACGGCGTCACCTCGATCAGCTCGTCGTCCTCGATGTACTCCAACGCCAGCTCCAAGGTCATCTGGCGCGGCGGCTCCAAGATAATCATCTCGTCCGCCGCCGTCGTACGCATGTTCGTCAGCTTCTTTTCCTTCGTCGCGTTCACGTCCATATCACCCGGCCGCACGTGCTCCGCGATGATCATCCCCTCGTACACCGGATCCCCAGGCTGTACGAACATCGTACCGCGCTCCTGAAGATTGAAGAGCGCGTACGCGACCACCACCCCCTCCCGGTCCGCCACCATCACACCGCGGTTCCGCCCCGATAGCGGACCGGCCCACAAATCATACTCGAAGAAGCGGTGGTGGATGATTCCCGTCCCCCGCGTATCCGTCAAGAACTCCGAACGATACCCCAGCAGCCCGCGCGCCGGGATCTTGAACCGCATCCGCACCATCCCCAGGCCGGGGTTCTTCATATCCAGCATGGTCGCGCGGCGCGGGCCAAGCTTCTCCATCACGACCCCGACGTACCCCTCCGGGCAGTCGATCATCAGCTCCTCGTACGGCTCGAGCCGC
>QHTW01000037.1 GCA_003220955.1 Gemmatimonadota bacterium
GATGTGCTCGGTGTTGGCCGGAACTTCACCGGTCCGCTGACGCGGGCGGAGCGCGATTCCTCGCTCCGCGAGGTAGCCGCTCACCGCACAGCTTGGCGTGCGCGGCATATCAACGATTACCGTCTCAAAGTCGCCGCCGGATGTTTCTGTCCCTGGCCGGGCAACCCGCTGATCCTTGATGTACGTGGCGGGAGGATCACGCAGCTGCTCGACACGCTGGGGAAACCGGCGGGAGCGGTGCGTGAGCCCTGGTCGCTCTACACGGTCGAGGGGCTCTTCGACGCCGTGGAGCAGAGCCTCAAGCAGGTCGATGTGCTCGAAGTCGCCTATGACCCGCAGTACGGCTACCCCGCGATGATTCGCGGTGACGGGAAGGTGGGGCTGCCGGACGACTGGTTCTGGATCAAAGCGAGCCGGCTGACGCCGTCGCGGTAGTCTCCCGGATCGTCATGTGCCGTGTTTCCGGCATCATCCCTTCTTGACTGCGCAATGGTCGGTCGCTGCCGTTCTATTCCACGTCGATAGCGTGCAAGACGTCGCTTCCGCCGCCGCCTACTGTGACCTCATCGCTCACACAGGCGGAGGACCCTATGGCCATAGTGCGACCGTGCGTCGTTTCGCGCGCCAGACAGTGTGACGCCGATTGCCGTCGAGGGACTCGCGCTCGAGACTGTCGCGCTGGCGCTACGGGAGCAACGAGCGCTGCGGCGCGTGGCGGCGGCGCCGCGATGTGCGGGGGGCATCCGGACTATTTCGCGCGCGCCTTTCGAACCTGGTTTGGTGCCGCGGTGGGGGCCTACGTCCGGCGGCTGCGGCTCGATTGGGCAGCCGACCGGTTGGCGCGGACGGAGGTACCGATCGTCGAGATCGCGCTCGACGCGGGCTTTGCCGACCAGAGTCATTTCACACGGGCGTTCCGTCACCAGGTAGGCGTCACTCCCGGGGACTACCGCCGCACGATCCGGCAGTAGGCAGCTGAAATACGCCTGAAATCGGTGATTTAGGGCCACGCGCCCGGCCTCCGGGAGCGTTATCTTTAATCGCGCATGGCTGACAGCGGCTTTTCTCCACCCCCGAATCGTCCCTCCCGCGGCTCGGGCTCGCTCACGGTTCACCTGGCCGACGAGCTGGACGTCTACTTCAACGAAGTCGCCCACGGCCGCCCCGTCGGCTTCGTCGCCTCGCCCAAGTGGAAGCCCCGCACGGACGTCTACGAAACCGATGACGAGCTGATCGTCCACATGGACATCGCCGGCATGCAGGCCGGCGACTTCAGCGTGGAGCTGGACGACGGCATCCTGAAGATCTCGGGCGAGCGCACGGCGAGCGTGCGGGAGCAGGGCAAGCGGCACTACCACTCGATGGAAGTGCAGATCGGTCCATTCGAGCGCCGCTTCCGGCTTCCCGTGGTCGTCGACCCGGCGTCGATCCGTGCTACCTACGAGCACGGCTTTCTCGAGATCCGGCTTGCGAAGCAGCCGCCGCGCTCATCGGGCGCACAGTCGGTGCGAGTGACTTAGTGGAACGCCTGCCGGTCCTTCCCCTGGGCCAGCTCGTCGTCTATCCCCACGTCGTTCTGCCGCTGGCCCTCACAGATCCCAAAGCCGTTCAGCTGATCGACGAGATCATCCAGGGCGAAAAGCGCCTGTTGCTCGGCGTCGTGAAGTCGATGGGGGGGATGGAGCCGCCCGAGGGCGCGGTGATGAACACGCTGCCGCACCAGCTCTACGATATCGGCACGCTCGGCACGATCGTGCGAATGCTGAAGCTCGGCGATGGCTCGGTGCGCGTCATGGTGCAGGGATTGGAGCGCGCGCGGCTCAAAGACATCGCGCAGGGGGAGAAGTGGTTGATGGCGGAAGCCGAGCCGCTGCAGGAGAACCTGCTCGAGGATGCGCGCACCGAAGCGCTGAAGCGGACCGTCGTCGCGCAATTCTCCCGTGTGATCGACATCGCGCCTTACCTCGGCGCCGAGCTGCACGAGGTGCTTGCCGGCATCACAGAAGCAGGCAAGCTCGCCGACTTCATCGCCGCCAACCTCGATCTCGCGCTCCCAGCCAAGGCCGAGCTGCTCGCGATCGACGATGTGACGCGCCGGCTCGAGCGGCTGGGCGAGTTCATGATGCAGGAGCTGCAGGTGCTGGAGGTGGGCACCCAGATCCAGGAAAAAGTGAAGACGCGGCTCGACCAGAATCAGCGCGAGTACGTGCTGCGCGAACAGCTGCAAGTGATCCGTCAGGAGCTGGGTGAGGGTGAAGGCGACGACGAGCTCGAGGAGCTCGCCAAGCGGCTCGAGGACGCGCAGATCTCGGCGGAAGCGAAGAAGGTTGCGGACCGCGAGCTGAAGCGCCTGCGCCAGATGTCGCCGCAGTCCGCCGAGTATCAGGTCGCCCGCACGTACCTCGACGTCTTCGCCGCGTTGCCGTGGAGCCGCGTGACGCAGGACCGACTTGAGCTCAAGACCGCCCGCGAGATCCTGGACCGCGATCACTACGACCTGAAGACGATCAAGGAGCGGATTCTCGAGTACCTCGCGGTGCGGACGCTGAACCCGGACGCGAAAGGCTCGATTCTGTGCTTCGTCGGGCCGCCGGGCGTGGGCAAGACGTCACTCGGTCAGAGCATCGCGGAAGCGCTGGGCCGCAAGTTCACGCGCGTGTCGCTCGGCGGCGTGCGCGACGAAGCCGAGATCCGCGGGCACCGCCGCACCTATGTCGGCGCGCTTCCGGGACGCATCATCCACGCGCTGCAACGCTGCGAGACACGCAGTCCCGTGCTGATGCTCGATGAAGTGGACAAGATGGGCGCCGACGTGCGCGGCGACCCGACGGCAGTCCCGTTCGATCTGTCGGCCGTGATGTTCATCGCGACGGCGAACAGCACGATGCCGATTCCCGATCCGCTGCTCGACCGGATGGAGCAGCTGACGCTGGTCGGCTACACGCCGTCCGAGAAACTGCAAATCGCCAAGCGCTATCTCATGCCGCGCCAGCTCAAGGAGACGGGATTAGGGAAGAGCGAGAAAGGTGACCGGGCACACGTCGCCGACAGCGCGCTGGAGCGCCTGATCGCCGAGTACACGCGCGAAGCGGGCGTCCGCCAGCTCGAGCGCGAGATCCAGGGCGTCCTGAGGAAAGCCGCGTTGGAGGTTGTGGAGGGCGGGGCGAAGACGGTGAAGGTGTCGTCGAAGAATCTGGAGAAATACGCGGGCCAGCCGAAGGTCCAAAGCGAAGTGGCGGGCCGGGCGCCGGAGATCGGCGTGGCGACCGGGCTGGCATGGACGCCGGTCGGCGGCGACATCATGTTCATCGAAGCGATCCGCATGCCCGGCAAGGGGCAGATCACCTTGACCGGCCAGCTCGGCGATGTGATGAAGGAATCGGCGCAGGCGGCGTGGAGCCTCCTGCGGGCGCGGGCGGGCGCGCTGGGGATTCCGCTCGATGCGTTCACGCAGTCCGACGTGCACCTGCACGTGCCGGCCGGAGGCGTTCCCAAGGATGGCCCCTCCGCCGGCATCACGATCGCGGCGGCGCTCGCGTCGCTGCTGTGCCGGCGGCCCGCCCGCCATGACGTCGCGATGACCGGTGAGCTGACGCTGCGGGGTAGGGTGCTGCCGATCGGCGGATTGAAGGAGAAGCTGACCGCGGCCGCCCGGGCCGGGGTTACGTCGGTGCTCGTTCCCGAGCGGAACAAGAACGATCTGATCGATTTGCCGGAAGAGGTACAGAAGTTGCTTGACATCAAACTGGTGGAAACTATTGACGATGTGCTCGAATTGGCGCTGCTCGACGCGCCGGCCGAGGAGCGGCAGCGCCGCTCCGGCGGCATCCGTGTGGTGCCCACGCCGACACCGCCGGCCGCTCCGCCGTCGCCCGGCGAGGCCCGGCGATGAGTGACGTCACGACGCTCGACGCCGCGCTCGCCGAGATCCGCAAGCGCGACGGCGCGTATAATGAACGCGCGTACATCTTTGTGCTGGCGGCGCTGGAATTCGCCCAGACGCGTCTCCCGGCGCGCCGCCACCTGAGCGGGGTCGAGCTGGCGTGGGCCTGCCGCGATTTTGCGCTGGAGCAGTTCGGGATGCTGGCGGCGGCCGTGCTGACGCATTGGGGTGTCGGTACGACCGAGGACTTTGGCCAGATCGTGTTCATGCTGATCGACGTCGGCTTGCTGGCGCGGCAACCCACTGATCGCCTCGAGGAGTTCGAGCGCGTCTACGACTTCGCCGAAGTCTTCAGGGCCGGCTCGGGGTATCGGTTCCCAGGAGTCGCTTCGTCGGGCTAGTGGTCCGTCCTCCGGCAGTCAGCGGCCGCTTCTACCCGAGCGATCCCACTGAACTCCGGGCAACAGTCGCCACCCTCCTCGCGGACGCGCGCCGCGACATCGGCTCTGCACCCATCGCGCCGTTTCGCGCCGTGATTGCGCCGCATGCGGGGTTCAGCTACTCCGGTCCCACGGCAGCCCGAGTCTACGCACGGGCAGTGATCCCGGGCCTGGTCGTCATTCTTGCTCCCAATCACACCGGCATGGCAGAGGCACAGAGTGGAGTTTCGCTGTGGGAGTCTGGTGCATTCCGGACCCCCCTGGGCGATGTGCCCGTCGATGCCGAGGCGAGCGCCGCGCTCCGCAAAATCTCCGAGGGCGTCGTGGAAGTCGATCACGAAGCGCATGTGGCGGAGCACGCCGTCGAGGTCGAGCTGCCGTTCCTGCAGCTGCTGCGCTCCGACGTCCGGATCGTGCCGCTCGTGATCGCATGGGACGCCTGGAGTCCGGCACACCTGCTCGGGGGGATGCTCTCCAGGTTCGTGACGGCGGCCGGTGAACCGGTGCTGCTGCTTGCCTCCAGCGACCTGAATCATTACGAGCCGGCCAACGTCTCGGAGCAAAAGGATGCGCGCGCGCTCGAGGCGGTGACGGCCCTGGACGGGGAAGAGCTGCTCGCGCGCTGCAAGCGCGAGCGGATCTCGATGTGCGGCCGCGCGCCCGCGGCAACCGTCCTCGCCGCTGCCCGCGCGCTGGGCGCTGAGCGCGCGGTGGTGGTAGACTACCGCCACTCCGGTTGGGTCTCTGGCGACAACGCGCGGGTCGTAGGATACGCGGGGGTGGTGATTCCGTGAATCCGATTCCGGTTCTGTCGGCGAGCGAGGCGGCGGCCTGGGATTCGGCCGCGCGTACGCAGTATCGCGTACCGAGCCGGGTGCTGATGGAGACCGCCGGTCGCGCCGTCGCCCAGGTGCTCGTCGCCGAGCTTCCGGATGCGCCGACGGGTGGAGTGCTGATCGCCGCGGGCGCGGGCAACAACGGCGGCGATGGCTGGGTGCTCGCGCGCGCCTTGCACGCGGCGGGCGTTCCGGTCTGGGTCGCCGGGGTCGATCCCAAGACGGACGACGCCATCGACAATCGCGCGCTCGCGCGTCTCGACGGCGTGCGCGAGCTGGGTCGTGAGGAAGCGTGGCCGCAGGCCGCGGTTGCCGTCGATGCCTTGCTCGGCACCGGGGCCGTCGGCCCCGCGAAGGGGGACGTGCTTGCCCTCGCGCAGCGCGTGGCCGAGTACGGCGCGCCCATCGTGGCGGTCGATGGACCGACGGGGCTCGATCTCACGAGTGGCGAGGCGCACGGGCCGATCCACGCGCGCCTCACGGTGACGTTCGGCGGCGCACGCCGCGGCCACCTGCTCCAGCGGGAATGGTGCGGGAGAGTCGTCGTTGTGGACATCGGATTCCCGCCGCCTGATTCGGCTTGGCCGCTGCTTGTCACCCAAGGGCGATCGCGGTCGTGTGTGTGTCGTCGGCGGCGCCGACGGCATGAGTGGCGCGGCGCTCCATGCCGCGCGTGCAGCCCTTGCGGCCGGGGCTGGTCTCGTCAAGCTCGTCGCGGCGCGCGAGACGATCGCCGCCGCCCAGGCCAGCCTCCCCGATCTGCTGACCGTCGAATCATCGCTCGGCGAGAATCTCGAGCCCGCCGTCGCCGAGGCGGTCGAGTGGGCGGACGCGGTCGTCCTCGGGCCGGGGCTAGGCCGTGTCGATGTACGCGAGGGGTTTGTCGCGCAGGTCCTCGCGCGGCGCGCGGTGCCGACCGTGATCGATGCCGACGCGCTGCACTATTTCAAAGGCCAGGCCAATCGACCCGTCGTCTGCACGCCGCACCTCGGTGAGTTCCGCGCGCTCGGCGGCGACGCGCTCGCGGACGAAGCCGCCAACGATCGCTGGGCGGCGGCGGCGCGCGCGGCCGCGAAGCTCAAGTGCACCGTCCTGCTCAAAGGCGTGCCCACCGTCATCGCGGACCTGCGCGGTCCGGAGCACGTCGTCGCGAGCGGCAATCCGGGGCTCGCGACCGGAGGGAGCGGCGATCTCCTCGCCGGGTTCATCGGGGCGTTTCTCGCGCGCGGCACGGTGCCCGCCGAAGCCGCGGCGCTCGGCGCACACGCGCTGGGGCGGGCCGCGGAGCAGGGCGCCCGGCAGTGGACCGCACGCAGCCTGCGGCCCGCCGACGTGCTGGCCGCGCTGCCCGAGGTGTGGCGTGCCTGGAAAAGTCAGAAGCCGGGCACACCTCCAGTTCTAGTGGAACTTGAAGCCCCCGACCTGTGGTAGACTAAGCCATGAATCTCGGCCCTGGGCAGGAATTCGATCGCATCCGCGCGATGCTCGCGCGGATCGCCGAGATCTCGGGCGACCATGCCTCCGACATCGGTGACGACTGCGCCCTGCTGCCACTGGGCTCCATGACGCTCGCGATCAGCATCGACAATTCGCTCGAGAACGTCCACTTCCGGACCGATTGGCTCGACTTCAAGGAGATCGGCTGTCGCGCCGCCGGTGCCGCGCTGTCCGATCTCGCCGCGGAAGGCGCGAAGCCCCTGGGTCTCATGGTATCGTTGGGCGCCCCGCCGAATGAGGACGGTGGGAGCGATCCCGTGGCGGAGATCATGGCCGGGGTCGCCACGATGGCGCACAATCTCGACGCCCGGGTGCTCGGCGGCGACTTGACGCGCTCGGACAAGTACGTGATCGACGTGTGCGTGATCGGTACCGCAGAGCGTCCGGTGCGCCGCTCGGGCGCGCACGACGGAGACTCTCTCTGGGTGACCGGATACCTGGGCGGCGCCGCGCTCGCGCTCGACCAGTTCCGCGCGGGGAAGCCCATGCCGGCGGCGTTGCGTAACCGCTACGCGTGCCCCGACCCGCGTATCGAGGCGGGACGCTGGCTCGCCGGACACGGCGCCAGCGCGATGATCGACATCTCCGATGGACTGGTGGCCGATGCGCAGCATCTCGCCGCCGCGTCCGAAGTCGGCATCGAGATCCACCTCGAGCAGATCCCATGCTGGGAGGGCGTGGACGCGATGGCGGCGGTCGCGAGCGGCGAGGAGTTCGAGCTGCTCTGCACGATGCCGCCGACCTTCGGCGACACCAGCGTGTCCGAATTCCGGGCGCAGACCGGCCTCCAGTTGACTCGCATCGGCACGTGCCTGCGCGGCGCCGGGGGACGCCGCGGGGGCGTGCGGCTGCTCGATCACAACGCGACTGTTCCGCTCCCCGCGGGATACGATCACTTCGCGCGGTGATCCGCACCCTCTGGTACTACGTCGTTCTCGCGGTTTCAACAGTCTATCACTCTACCGGCGCCGTCGTCGCCGGGCTGTTGCGCGTCAAGAACCGCGTCGGCGGCGTGTACGATTGGGCCGGCACCGATTGGGCCCGTGAAATCCTGAAGGCGGCTGGCACGCCGGTGCGCGCCGAAGGACTCGAGTTGATCCCGCGCGACCGGCCCCTGATCTACGCGTCGAATCACTCCTCGATGTTCGACATCTGGGCCCTGTTCGCTACGCTGCCCGGATCGGTGCGGTTCGTGGCCAAGCGGGAGCTGTTCAGGATCCCGTTGCTCGGCGGGGCGATGCGCGCGGCGGGACACATTCCCATCGATCGTGCCGCGCATCGGCGGGCGTTCGAGGCGTACGACGAAGCCGCGCGCACGATCCAGCGCGGTACCTCTTCCATTATTGTGTTTCCGGAGGGCACCCGCAGTCGCACCGGGGAGCTGTTGCCGTTCAAGAACGCCCCCTTCGCCCTCGCGATCGCGGCGCAGGTCCCCATCGTGCCCGTCTACGTGCATCACACGTTCGAGATCCTCCCCAAAGGCGCGTGGCGTTTGCGACCGCGACCGATCCGCCTTCTCGTCGGGACTCCCATTGCGACGGCGGGACTCGAGCCCGGCGACCGCGAGCGCCTGCGCGACCAGGTGCGTGCCGCGATGGTTGCTCTCCAGTCAAAGGCACGGTAGGGTTCGAGCCACAATGAGCACAGTAATCTCGGTCCATGCGCGGGAGATTCTCGACAGTCGTGGCAATCCCACCGTCGAGACGGACGTCACCCTGGCGAGCGGCGCGAGCGGCACGGCCGCCGTTCCGAGCGGCGCGTCCACAGGGGAGCACGAAGCCGTCGAGCTGCGCGACGGCGACAGCAAGCGCTACGGCGGCAAAGGCGTGCTCGAAGCCGTCAAGAACGTGAATGAGGTGATCGGCCCCCGGCTCGAGGGCATGTCCGCCGAAGATCAGATCGTGATCGACTACGCGATGCTCGATCTCGACGGCACCCCGAACAAGGGTCACCTCGGCGCGAATGCCATTCTCTCGGTCTCGCTCGCTGTGGCCCGCGCGGCCGCCCAGGATGCCGGTCTGCCGCTGTACCGCTATCTCGGCGGCCCCGTGGCCCACGTCATGCCGATCCCGATGATGAACATCCTGAACGGGGGTGCGCATGCCGCGAACACGGTCGATTCGCAGGAGTTCATGGTGGTGCCGATCGGGGCCGAGACGTTCCCCGAGGCGCTGCGGCTGGGCGTGGAGGTGTTTCATGCCCTGAAGAAGGTCCTCACCAAACGGGGCCTCTCCACGGCGGTGGGAGACGAGGGCGGCTTTGCCCCCGATCTGCCGAACGACGAAGCGGCGCTCGAAGCGATCATGGCGGCGATAGAAGCGGCGGGATTCGATGCGGGGAAAGACATCGCGATCGCGCTCGACGTCGCCGCGTCCGAGCTGTATGAAGACGGCAGCTATGTCTTCAAGAAGAGCAAGGGCGGCAAGAAGAGCGCGGAAGAGATGATTACGCTGTATAAGGGATGGATCGATCGCTATCCCATCGTGTCCATCGAGGACGGCCTCGCCGAGAATGACTGGGCCGGATGGGCGAAGCTCACGGAAAGTCTGCACGAGCGAGTGCAGCTTGTGGGAGACGATCTCTTCTGCACCAACGTCGAACTGCTGGCGCGCGGGATCGAGGAGAACGTCGCGAACGCGATCCTCATCAAAGTGAACCAGATCGGGACACTCACGGAGACGCTGCAGTGCATCGAGCTGGCCCGCGGGAACGGCTACGGCTCGGTGATCTCGCACCGCTCGGGTGAGACGGAGGACACGTTCATCGCGGACCTCGCGGTCGCGACGGGCGTCGGCCAAATCAAGACCGGTAGCGCGTCCCGCAGTGAGCGCGTCGCGAAGTACAATCAGCTGCTCCGCATCGCCGAAGAGCTCGGCGACGTGGCACACTACCCCGGCCGCCATCTGTACGGTTTGTGACGCGGACGCGGATTGCCGGGATCGCCGGTGGCATGGGATTGCTCGCCCTCGCGGTCTGGGGCGGCGAGTACGGCACCGCGGACTGGATCACGATCCGGCGGCAGCTCGCGGACGAGCGCGCCAAAGTCGCCGCGCTGCGCGTCGAGATCGATTCGCTGGCCAAGCTGGCGCGCGACCTCGAGACGAACCCGGCAGTGCAGGAGCGGGTGGCGCGAGAGCAGTTCGGGATGATTCGAGACAGCGAGGTACTCTACCGCGTCGTGCCCAAATAACGGAGGCAGCATGACACTGCTTCGTCGGTTCGTACCTGTCGCGCTCACGGCCATGTTTGGAG
>QHTW01000038.1 GCA_003220955.1 Gemmatimonadota bacterium
TGCCCCCGCGGCCCCCGCGCCGGCCAGCGCGGGAACGAGCGCTCCGGGGAAGCGCAGCACTGGGCCGTTGCGGCCGGTGAATCCGTTCATGGTGCAGGACCCCAAACAGAAGGCGCGGCGGCTGGCGCGTGCCCTCATCTCCGATATGCTGGTTTATCATCCGGAGAAGCGGCAACAGGGGATTCGCAACGGTACGCTGCCCCAGCTCTTCAAGGACGAGATCGAGAAGAGTTGGCAGGAGTATATCGAGCAGGTCGGCGCCGAGCTGGCGCAGAGCACGCCGTTCTGGACCGAAGCTCTGAACGAGATTTTAGCGGGAGGACATAAGCTTTTCTAATGGCGCTGGCCGAGAGATTTGCCGATTTCGATCGCCGCCTCACCGAGCTCAGGGGCTTTCTTTGACGTCGACGGAAAGACCGCGCGCCTCGCGGAGCTCGAGCACAAAATGGCGGATGGCTCGCTGTGGGCCGACGCCGAACGCGCCCGCCAGACCGTTGCCGAAGTCAAGTCGCTGAAGGGTTGGCTCGAGCCCTACCACGCGCTGCGCAAGCGGGTCGATGAAGGCCGCGAGCTGAACGAGCTGCTCGAAGCCGAATCCCACGTCGATCTCGCCATGCAGCGTTCGCTCGAGACGGAGGCGGATGACATCGCCGGCCGGCTCGAGGCGCTCGAGATGGAGAACATGCTGCAGGGTCCCGACGATGTGAGGGACGCCCTGCTGACCATTCATCCGGGCGCCGGCGGCACCGAGTCGCAGGACTGGGCGGAGATGTTGGTGCGGATGTACACGCGCTGGGCCGAGCGGCACGGGTTCGTGGTCAACGTGCTCGACATCCTGCCCGGGGAAGAAGCGGGTATCAAATCCGCCGAAATCGAAATTCGCGGGCGCTACGCCTTCGGGCTGCTACGAGCGGAGAAGGGTGTGCACCGGCTGGTGCGGATCTCACCCTTCGATTCGCAATCGCGCCGGCACACGTCGTTCGCGTCGGTCTTCGTCTATCCGGAAGTGGACGACGAAATCGAAATCGAAATCAAGGACGACGACTTGCGCATCGACGTGTTTCGCGCGTCGGGGAAGGGCGGCCAGCACGTCAACAAGACGTCGTCTGCGGTGCGGATCACGCACCTCCCGACGGGCATCGTCGTATCGTGCCAGCAGGAGCGCAGCCAGGGGAAGAACAAGGCGACGGCGATGAAAATGCTGAAGGCGCGCCTGTACGAGCGTGCGGTCGCCGAGCGTGAGGCCAAGAAGGCGGAGGTGGACAAGCAGAAGACGGACATCGCGTGGGGCAACCAGATCCGCTCCTATGTGTTCCAGCCGTACACGATGGTGAACGATCATCGCACCGAGCTGAAAGTGAGCGATGTGCACAAAGTTATGGACGGAGACATCGATCCGTTTATCGAAGCGTTCCTGAAGCGCTTCGGGAACAAGGCAGCGTAATGACGGGCTTCGTCGAAGCGGCCCGGCGCGAGAAGCTCAAGGAGCTCGTCGAGCGTGGCGTCGCCCCGTTTGCGTATCGCTTCGACCGTACGGCGACGGCGCAACAGGCGCTGGCGGCCTACCGGAGCGACGACGATCCCACACGCCATGTGCTCGCGGGCCGGCTCGTGGCGCTGCGCCCGCACGGCAAGACGACGTTCGCACACCTCGAAGATCCGTCGGGGAAGATCCAGCTCTATTTCAAGCTGGATGAGCTCGGCGCCGACACGTATGGGTTGCTGGAGCTGCTCGACCTGGGCGATCACGTCGGGATCGAAGGCCGTCTGATGAAGACGCGCACGGGAGAGATTACGCTACGCGTCGCGACGTTCACGCTGCTGTCCAAGGCGCTGCGACCGTTGCCGCTCGGCAAGGAAGACGCGAGCGGCGTGAAGCACGGCGAGCTGACGGACCCGGAGCTCCGGTACCGGCAGCGCTACGCCGATCTCGCCGTGCACGCCGACGTGCGCGAGGTGTTCCGGCTCCGGACCCGGATCGTCCAGGGTATTCGGGCGTTTCTCGACGGCAAGGGGTATCTGGAAGTGGAGACGCCGGTGTTGCAGCCGCTGTACGGCGGCGCGACGGCGACGCCGTTCAAGACGCATCACGAGGCGCTCGACGCCACGTTCTACCTGCGCATCGCCGACGAGCTCTATCTGAAGCGGTGCCTCGTCGGCGGGCTCGAGAAGGTGTACGAAATCGGCCACGATTTCCGGAACGAAGGATTGTCCCGCTTCCACAATCCGGAATTCACGATGGCCGAGTGGTACCAGGCGTATGCGGACTACAACGACATGGCCGCGCTGACCGAGGAGATGCTCGCGGTGCTGGTGCTCGACCTGTTCAAGAGCAGTGTGCTGGAGCGTCACGGCGCGACGCTGTCGTTCGAGCGGCCGTTCGCCCGGAAGGATTATTACGCGCTGGTGCGCGAGCACGCGGGCGTGGATCTCACCACGAGCAGCGACGCCGAGTTGCGCGCGGTTCTCAAGCGCCACAACTCGCCCGATGCGGACACGCTCCGGGGGCCGAAGCTCGTGGACGAAGTCTTCAAGACGTGTGTCGAGCCCAAACTGGTGCAGCCGACGTTCGTCCTTGACTATCCGCTCGCGTTGTCGCCGCTCGCCAAGCCCAAGCGCGGCGATCCGACGAAAGTCGAGCGCTGGGAGCTGTTCGTGCAGCACCGCGAGCTGGCCAACGCGTTCAGCGAGCTCAACGACCCCGACGAGCAGCGTCGCCGGTTCGAGCAGCAAGCCGCGCTGCGCGCCGCCGGTGACACGGAAGCGCAGCAGCTGGACGAGGACTTTCTCCGGGCCTTGGAGTACGGCATGCCGCCAGCGGGTGGTGTGGGTCTGGGCATCGACCGGCTCACGATGATTCTGGCCGATCAGACGAACATCCGCGACGTGATCCTGTTCCCGATGCTCAGGCCCGAGTGATGCCGATCGCGATGCTGGTGCTGAAGATCCTGCTGTTCGCGGCCGCGGCCACGGCGATCTTCGTGATCGCGACCAACTGGCCGTCCCGACTCGATCTCCACGTGGCGATGCGCTACTTGCGGAGCCGCCGGTCTTCGCGGCTGCTGTCGTTGATCACGGTGATCGCCGTGGGTGGAGTCACGATCGGCGTTATGGCGCTCGTCATCGTCCTCGGCGTGATGAACGGGATGCAGAACGACCTGCGGGAGAAGATCCTCGTCGTCAACCCGCACCTCCGTGT
>QHTW01000039.1 GCA_003220955.1 Gemmatimonadota bacterium
ATCGGGAAGCGGCCCTGCAGCTCTGGAATCAGGTCGCTCGGCTTGGCGATATGGAATGCGCCCGCCGCGATGAAGAGGATGTGATCGGTGCGCACGTAGCCGTAGCGCGTCTGCACCGTCGAGCCCTCGACGATGGGCAGGAGGTCGCGCTGGACGCCCTCGCGGGAGACGTCGGGGCCCGTGCTCTGGCCGCGCTGGCCGGTGATCTTGTCGATCTCGTCGATGAAGATGACGCCGTGGTTCTCGACGCGGTCCAGCGCCTCGTTCACCACGTCGTCCATGTCGACCAGCTTCTTCAGCTCCTCGTCGATCAGGATGCGACGCGCCTCGTGCAGATGCACCGTGCGGCGCTTTTTCTTCTTCGGGATCAGCTCCTGAATCATTTCGCCGAAGTTGATGTCCGGCCCTTCCATGCCCTGGGGCGGCTGCATCATCTCGAGCATCGGGAAGTTCTGCTGCTGCACCTCGATCTCGACGTCGCGCTCCTCGAGCTGCCCGTCCTTCAGCTGCTGGCGGAGCTTCTCCCGCGTGCGCCGGCGTCGCTCTTGCGCCTCGGTCTCGACCTCCGTCACCTTAGGCTGGACGTCGCCCTTGGAGGAGACGACGAACAACGGACGCGCGGCGGCTCCCTGTTCGATCGGCGCGCCGGAAGTCACCGGAGGGGCGCCGGAGGGCGGCGAAGGGAGCGGCGGGAGGAGGAGATCGAGCAGACGCTCCTCGGCTCGCTGCTCCGCCGTCGGATACACGTCGTCCTCGCGCTCGGAGCGGACCATGTTGATCGACACATCGACCAGCTCGCGCACCATCGATTCGACGTCCCGGCCGACGTAGCCGACCTCGGTGAACTTCGAGGCCTCCACCTTCAGGAACGGCGCGCCGGCGAGCCGCGCGAGCCGGCGCGCGATCTCGGTTTTGCCCACGCCCGTCGGGCCGATCATGATGATGTTGTTCGGCATGATCTCGTCCCGGATCTCTTCGGGCGCCTGGGCGCGCCGCCAGCGGTTCCGGACCGCGATGGCGACGGCCTTCTTCGCCGCTTCCTGCCCGACGATGTAGCGGTCCAGCTCGGCGACGATCTTCTTGGGCGGGAGCTCCTCCAACCAGGGGAGTGTCTCCTCGGCGCCTCCCCCGCTTGGGGCGGCCGGGGTGTCGGTGGAGGTTGGTGGAGGCTCTGGAGGGTGTGAAACCGGTGCTTTGGCCATGCTATAACTCGAGTACGGTGATGTTGGTATTGGTATAGACGCAGATCTCGGCGGCAATCTCGAGCGCGCGTTTCACGATGTCCGTGGGCGGGAGCTTGGTGGCGGCCAGCAGCGCGCGGGCCGCGGCGAGCGCAAACGAGCCGCCTGAGCCGATCGCCAGCACGCCGTCATCAGGCTCGATCAGCTCGCCTGAGCCGCTGATGACGTAGCCGTGCTCCTGGTCCGCGACGACGAGCAGCGCCTCGAGCCGGCGCAGCACCCGATCCGAGCGCCAGTCTTTCGCCAGCTCGACGGCGGCGCGCGGCAGGTTCGTCGGATACCGCTCGAGCTTCTCCTCGAACTTCTCGAAGAGTGTGAAGGCATCGGCCGCGGCGCCGGCGAACCCCGCCAGAATCTTGCCGCCCTTGAGCGTCCGCACTTTGGTGGCGTTGGCCTTCATCACGGTGTCGCCGACCGTGACCTGGCCGTCGCCACCGATCGCGACTTTGCCGTCGCGGCGGACGCAGAGAATCGTGGTGCTATGTATGACTGGCAGCATGCGTTTCTTATGCCCTTGGATGCGCCTGGTGATAGACCTTCTTCAACCGTTCCACTGACGTATGAGTATACACTTGCGTGGTCCCCAACGACGCATGGCCCAGCAGCTCCTGCACCGCCCTGAGGTCAGCGCCCGCGTCCAGCAGATGCGTGGCGAACGAGTGCCGCAACGCATGCACGTGCAGATTGGTTCCCCGCGCCAGCGTCTCGAACAGCCGCTTCATGGCCAGCTGAATGCCGCGAGGACTCAATCGCTTGCCGCGGCGATTCACGAACACCGCACGGCTAGACCCGCGCTTCGCCTGATATTTCCGCAGCGTCTCGCTCGCGTGAGATCCCAGCGGCACGATGCGCTCCTTCTTGCCTTTCCCGCGCACCTTTACCTGATCCGACACGAGGTCGACATCGGCGTCGTTCAGCCCGGCGAGCTCGGAGAGCCGCATGCCAGTCGAGTAGAACATTTCGAGGATCGCCAGATCGCGCGTTTCGGTGAACCCACCCGCCGCGGCGCGCTCTTCAGCGTGCCTGAAGAGCTCATCGGTTTCCCGCCGGTCCAGATATGTCGGCAGGGTGCGGTCGAGCTTTGGTGTCCGCGCCGCCCGGGCTGGATTCACCTCGAGCCCGCGCGTGGCGTTCAGGAAGCGATAGAACGTGCGCAGGGCGGATAGCGCCCGCGCCGCGGAGCGCTTGCCGACCCCGCGCTGCTGCTCGGCCGCGAGAAACCCACGGATGGCCAACCGGTCCACGCCCGCCCACGTCCAGGGGCCGCCGTAGTAGTTCTGGCAGAACCCGGCGAAGGCGCTGACGTCGCGCTCGTACGCTTTGACGGTATGGGGCGAGTCGTTGCGCTCCTTGGATAGGAACGCGACGAATTCTGAGATTTCGTTCATGCAGGGATCGCGACTCCCACCTGCTGCGCAAATCTCTCCATGTCCCGCAGCGCCCGCTCCGCCAGCGCTCCCTTCTTCTTGAACTTGTCGCGCGGCGGGTCGTCCAGCGGCTCCAGCAGCCCGAAGTTTGCGTTCATCGGCTGGAAGCGAGCCGGATCGGTCTCGCGCAGATAGCGATACAGCGCGCCGAGCATCGTGGTGGGCGGCGGCAGGACAGGCTCGTCCCCCGCGAGCAAGCGCGCCAGGTTGATTCCCGCCAGCATCCCCGTCGCCGCGGACTCGGTATAGCCCTCGACCCCGGTGAGCTGGCCGGCGAATAACAGCAGCGGTTCGTCTCTAGCGGATAGATGCGGACTCAAAGCCCTTGGGGCATTGAGATAGCTGTTGCGATGGATGCTGCCGAAGCGGAGAAACTCCGCCTGCGCGAGGCCGGGGATCGTGCGAAAGACTCGCTGCTGCGAGCCGGTCTTCAGTCGGGTCTGGAAACCGACGAGATTCCACATCTGCGCCGCGCGGTCTTCCTGACGCAGCTGCACCACCGCATATGGCTCGCGTCCGGTCTTCGGATCGACGAGGCCGACCGGCTTCATCGGCCCAAAGCGCAGCGTCTCGATCCCGCGCTGCGCCATCTCCTCGACGGGCAGGCAGCCTTCGAAGTACGGGACCTTGTCGAATTCGTGGCCGCCCCCCGCCCCCGGGAGGTACTGCTCGCCCGCGATCAGCGCGGCGACGAACGCTTCGTACTCGGCTTGTGTGAGCGGCGCGTTCCAGTAATCGTCGCCGCCGCCTTTGCCATAGCGCGACGCCTTGAAGAGCCGCGGGTAATCGAGCGAGTCCGCCGCGACGATCGGCGCGATCGCATCGTAGAAAGCTAGTGCCTCGACGGTTAGTCGCTTAGCAATGGCCGTGGCGAGCGCATCTGATGTCAACGGTCCCGTCGCGACGATTCCCGGGCTGGGAAGATCGGTCACTTCACCACGAACTATCGTGATGTTCGCATGTCCCGAGATCCTAGCCCCGAGCCCCTGAGAAAACACCACGCGATCCACCGCGAGCGCGCTGCCGCCCGGGATCCGCGCCGCGTCGGCCGCTTGCAGCACGATGCTGCCCCCCCCGAGCAAGCGCATCTCGGCTTTGAGCAGGCCGTGCGCGTGCGTGCGTTCGACCGATTTGAAGGTGTTGCTGCAGACCAGCTCGGCGAGGTTCGCCGTCTGATGCGCGGGCGTCATTTTGACCGGGCGCATCTCATGCAGCGTTACACGCAATCCTCGCTCGGCGAGGGCCCAGGCGGCTTCGCAGCCCGCGAGGCCGCCACCGATCACAGCTACGATGCGACCTCTTCCGCTTCGGGGGCTGCTTCCTCCACTGCCATCTGGTGCCCGCACTTGAGACACTTGCGTGTCGTCTCTCCCGTCGTCTTGGACTTGAGCTGCTCCATCCCGACGAACCCGCAGTTGGGACAGGGGACGGCGACCGGCTTGTTCCACG
>QHTW01000025.1 GCA_003220955.1 Gemmatimonadota bacterium
ACCAAGGCCATGCAAAGACTAGACGTTTAGACGTCTACCTCGACGTCTCGGCCCTGATCGCCGGCTCAGTCCCCCACCACCACATGCGCGGCAATTGCCGCTGGCGAGGCCACACCTCGTTCAACGTCTCTCCTTCGTATAGCCGCCCGTTCTTCATCACATACCGCACACTGTTCGTGTTGTGTATGTCCTCGAGCGGATTCGCATCCAGCACGATCAAGTCCGCCAATTTGCCCGGCTCAAGCGAGCCGAGATCCTGCTCCATCCCGATGGCGTGCGCGCCGTTGACCGTCGCGACGCGCAGGACGTCATGCGGCTTCATGCCGCCGGCTGCCATCGCCCACAGCTCCCAATGATCGCCGAGGCCGTCCATCTGCCCGTGGCCGCCGAGGCCGACGAAGCCGCCGGCTTGGAGGATCGAATTCGCCGACGCCGCGATGCGGGGGAACACGTACTCGCTTTCCCGGAACCACGGACGGCGCTCGGCACGCTGATCGATCTCGTCGTGCGGCATGAAGCGCCGCACCTTGGGATTGTCGTGAATGTCGTAGCGCTCGTAGAAGAAGTTCTCGCTCCACGGGCCGCCGTATGAGACCAGCAGCGTGGGGGTGTACGTAATGCCCGACTGCGCAACCAACTGCACGGCGTCTTTATACAGCGGCATGATGGGATAGCTGTGCTCCGATCCCGGATAGCCATCGATCACCGCGGTGAGATTCATCTTGAAGTCGAGCCCGCCCTCGATGGTCGGCATCAGGCCCAGATCCTTCGCCGCCATGATGACCCACTGGCGCTGCTTGCGGTTGCCCGTCATGTACATCTTGATCGTGTTGATGCGATAGAACTCGCTGTAGCGTCGCAGCGCCTGGCGCGTGTCGTCGAGACTCTTGAAGTCTTCGTCCCAGAAGACTCCCGGGCCGGTGTGGAAGATGCGTGGCCCGAGAATCTCTCCCGTTTCGACGAGATCGGCGTACGTCAGGACATCGGTCGTCGACGTCTGCGGATCGCGCGTCGTCGTCACGCCCCACGCGAGGTTGGCGAGATACTTCCACACCTGCGTCTCGTGAATGCCCCACGTCGGCCACGGGTGGGCATGCACGTCCACAAACCCGGGAATGATCGTTTTCCCCGCCACATCGATCACCCGCGCCCCAGCGGGAACCGCGCCGCAAGCCCCGACCGAGACGATGCGGTTGTCCGTGACGACGACGTCGCCGTTGTCGATGACCTCGTCGCCCTTCATCGAGACGATGCGCGCACCGCGCAACACGACGGTGCCCCGGGGGATATCGCGTGGCACGCGGATCGAGACGTCCACGCGCTGCGGTTCGTACGCCGGTAGCTTCGCCAGGGAGTCGGACCGTGCCCGCAGCCGCTTCTGCACCGAATCGGCGAGCGCTTTGAAGCCGTCACCCTTGAGCGAGTCGGCGCGGATCGAGTCGGTCCGCTGCTTCACCTTATCGATGGAATCGGCAACGACCGGATCCCATTTCAGGAACGAGCGGCCGATGGACCAGAACGCATGCCGGCCATCGTTCGTCCATCCGATGAAGTCGCCGCCGATCATCGTCAGTCGCTTGGTCGGGAACGCCGCCGTGGAGAGATCCGACACGTTGACGGCCGGGGTCTGGCCGCCGATGAGCGGCATCGTCACCAGATAGACGTAGTTTCCGACCTGCGCGAGGACGCGGTCCGAGTCTGGACTGATGATGATCTCATCCGCGTTATTGGGCTCGGCACCGGGTCCGGGATAGGTGTAGCCGGTGACCCGGATGTGCGCGCGACGGTCGGTGCCGTCGTAACGCATCGAGATCAGCCCTTCCGACCCTTCGTAGATGTAAATCCGGCTGGGATCGCGACTGAAGTGCGGCCGGCCCGCGGCATTGATCGGAGAAATCCGCGTCGCCGCACCACCCGCCGCCGGTACCCAATCGAGCTCGTATCCGGGCGCAAAATGCTCGGCGGTGCGCGGGGCGCGTGGACCCTTCACGACCACGATGCGCGCGCCGTCCGGCGACCAGACGGGCGTGTCATAGAACGCGCTGTCGGAAGTGAGGCGCACGGGGCGGCTGCCAGGAGTCGCTCTGATCTTGTTCAGCGTCCCACCCGCGTCCGTCCACGTCACGTACGCGAGCCACTGCCCGTCGGGCGACCAGGCTGGCACCTGTTCTTTCACGGAGTCGTTCGTGAGCCGCCGCGGTGCGCCGCTCGGCAGGTCCATCACGTACAACCGATCGAGCGCGCTGAACGCGAGGCGCCTCCCGTCCGGTGACGGCGAGGCGTTCCGGATCTGGCGCACGAGCACCTGCGTCGTGTCGACGCGGATGGGGAGATGCACCAGCGGTCCGAGTTGCTGATCGACCTTCGCGGTGAACGGAATGTCGGTCACCTGTCCGGAGGGGATCGCCACGCGGTGCACCTTGCCGCCATAGGAGACGACGATCGCCTGGTTGTCGGGCGTAAAGGAGTAGCCGGGATACAAGTCGCGGGTGAATCGCGATTCCTGATCATCGCGCGTCACGGGATACACGAGCCACTTCTCGTCGCCGGACGAGAGATCGCGGAGCCGCAGCCCGGTCTCCGCATCGTAGCGCGTGGCATACACAAGCCATTTGCCGTCCGCAGACAGCTGCGGCCGCATGGCGCTCCCATACATATCGGTCTGCGCGAAGAGACGGCCCGTCTGCCGATCGTAGATCGCGAGTTGCCACAGGGGGTACTGCAGGTTGTAGCCGAAACCGCCGCGGTGCCGCGAAACCCAGATGTAGCGGGGATCCTTGCCGAACGCGGCGCCGAGCGTGTTCATCGGCGGGGGCATGTTCGGGCCGGCCTGCACGCGCAACATCGCGGCGCCGGAGCCACCGTCCTTATGAATCAACCACAGCTCGTAGACGCTGCCGAGGACCCCGCTCGTACGGGAGACGACGATGTAGTTGCCGTCCGGTGTCCAATCGGGCGAGGCGTACAGGTTGTTCGTGCCTTTGGTGAGCGCCTTCGGGTGCGACCCATCGGGGTCACACAGCCAGACATTCTCGGCGCCGCTGCGGTCGGAGAGAAAGACGAGGTGCTTGCCGTCCGGAGACCAGCGCGGCTGCGAATCGAATGCCGGACCTGAGGTAATGCGCGTCGCCGCGCCGCCGGTCACTGGCATCGTGTAGAGGTCCCCCGACAGCTCGAACACGATCGTCTTTCCGTCGGGTGACACGTCGAGCGACATCCAGGTGCCTTCCGACGTCTCGAAACTCACGTTGCGCGCCATCTTCAGGGGAAGCGAGTCGAGCTTGACCTTGGTTGTATCGCGCTTTGTCGTGTCTTGCGGGGGCGGGGGCGGCGGTTGCTGTACGGCCAAGGTCATGGCGACAAGCAGCGAGAGCATGGAGTCTCCGGATGGAAGAACGACGGCGTGCTGGAACGGCAAAAACTTGGCGATTAGACGGTTAGTCGGCTAGAAGGTCAAAGGGCGGCGAGTTGAAATCGACTCGCCGCCCTCTAACCGCCTAACCGTCTAACCGTCTAGATACTGAGCGCCCTCACCTGCCGCGGCGCCGGATCCTGCGACCGCAGCACGATCCGCATCGCGTGGGTATCGAGATCGATATCCCAGCCCGCGATGCGCGGCCGCACAAACTCCGCGCCGTCATCCGGCGTGAGCCCTTCGGGCGTCGCATCGAGGAACTCCATCAGCTTCATGCGCCACTCGAGATAGGTGCAGCCTTCACGGCTCGCCGCGATGCGAATACCCACATCGTCATCGAGTTGGCGACGCACGAAGCCCTGTGCCACTTCGAGCAGCCGCCCGACGATCACCCGTTCCAGCGTCACGCCATCC
>QHTW01000026.1 GCA_003220955.1 Gemmatimonadota bacterium
CCGACACGATCAGATCGATCGCGTTAGGACGCCCCTCGTGCACCTTCAGCACGCGTTCCGCCGGAACGCCACGGCCTCGGAGATACCGCTCCGTCCCTTCGGTCGCCAGGATCCGGAATCCCAGCTCGTGGAAGCGACGGACGATCGGCAACACCGTCGGCTTGTCGTGGTCATTCACCGTCACGAAGATCGTGCCCTCGAGCGGCAGGCTGCCGTCCGCGGCAATCTGCGCCTTGGCGAATGCCATACCGAAGCTGTCGGCCAAACCCATCGCTTCGCCCGTGGACCGCATTTCCGGCCCCAACACGGTATCCACGCCGGGCAGCTTCGTGAAGGGGAAAACCGCCTCTTTGACCGCTACCCCGGCGACGGGAAGCTCATCGGGAAGGCCCAAATCGTCCAGTGTCCGCCCCGAGATAACCGCCGCTGCCAGTTTCGCCAGGGGCACCCCCGTGGCCTTGCTGACGAACGGGATCGTCCGCGAGGCCCGCGGGTTGACCTCAAGCACGTACACCACCCCGTTCTTGATCGCATACTGGACATTCATCAGGCCGATGACGTTCAGCGCCTTGGCAAACGCCTGTGTGTGGCGCCGCATCTCCTCCACCTGGCGGTCCCCGATCAGGTAGGGCGGGAGGACACAGGCCGAGTCGCCCGAGTGTACCCCGGCGTCCTCGATGTGCTGCATGACGCCGCCGATCACACAGCGTGTGCCGTCTGCGATCGCGTCGACGTCGGCTTCGAAGGCGTCCTCCAAAAACCGGTCGATGAGCACCGGATGCTCCGGGGCGACGCGTGCCGCCTTGACGAAGTAATCGCGCAGCGAGTCGTCGTCGTACACGATCTCCATCGCCCGGCCGCCTAGCACATAGGACGGCCGCACCAGCACCGGATAGCCGATCCGCTGGGCGACGGCGACCGCCTCCACGACCGAGCGGGCGATGCCGTTGGGTGGCTGGGTGACGCCGAGCTTGTCGGCGAGCTTCTCGAAACGCTCGCGGTCTTCCGCGATGTCGATGGCGTCGGGCGAGGTGCCGAGGATCGGCACGCCGGCCGCCTCGAGCGGCTTGGTGAGCTGCAGCGGCGTCTGACCGCCGAGCTGCACGACGACGCCCTTGGGGTACTCCCAGCGGGTGATCTCGAGGACGTCTTCGAACGTCAGCGGCTCGAAGTAGAGCTTGTCGGAGATATCGAAGTCGGTGGAGACCGTCTCGGGATTCGAGTTGATCATGATCGTCTTGAACCCGAGCTCGCGAAACGCCAACCCGGCCCGCACGCAGCAGTAATCAAACTCGACGCCTTGACCGATCCGGTTCGGCCCGCTGCCAAGAATCACGATTCCCTGCGCGCCGAACGGCTCGGACTCGTTCTCTTCATCGTAGGACGAATAGAGATACGGCGTCGACGAGGGAAACTCGCCGGCGCATGTGTCGACGGTCTTATAGGCAGGGTGAATGCCGAGCTTCCAGCGCTGCTCGCGAATCGCCGCCTCGGTGGTGTCGCGCAGCGCGGCGAGCTGCCGGTCCGAGAATCCCAGCCGCTTCATCTGCTTCAGCTCGGCACGGCCGACGGTGGCGAGCGCGCTGAACCGCCGCTCCGCATCGACCAACTCCTCGAGTTGATAGAGGAACCACGGATCGATGCCTGAGGCTTGCGCAATCTCATCGACCGTCAGCCCGGCGAGCAATGCGCGTTTGATCTGGAAGATTCGCTCCGGCGTCGCGGTCCGCAGTGCGACGCGGAGATCGTCCGGCGACGTGCTGGTGAGCCGGTCGTCCGCGGGCGTCGCGCCGAGCACCCAGCCGGGCCGGCCGATTTCGAGCGCCCGGAGACCCTTCTGGAACGCCTCCTTGAACGTGCGCCCGATGGCCATCGCTTCGCCGACGGACTTCATCTGCGTCGTGAGCCGGTAGTCGGCCGTCGGGAACTTCTCGAACGCGAAGCGCGGCACTTTCACCACGACGTAGTCGAGCACGGGCTCGAACGATGCCGGTGTCGTGCGCGTGATGTCGTTGGGGAGCTCGTCGAGCGTGTAGCCCACGGCGAGCTTGGTGCCGATGCGCGCGATCGGGAAGCCCGTCGCCTTGGAGGCGAGGGCGGACGAGCGCGACACGCGCGGGTTCATCTCGATCACCAGCATCTCGCCATCGGCCGGATTGACGGCGAACTGGATGTTGCATCCTCCCGCCTCGACACCGATCTCCCGGATGATCGCGATGGCCGCGTCGCGCATGCGCTGATATTCCCGGTCGGTGAGCGTCATCGCCGGTGCGACGGTGATCGAGTCGCCGGTGTGCACACCCATCGGGTCCAGGTTCTCGATCGAGCACACGATCACGACGTTGTCGCGCCGGTCGCGCATCACCTCGAGCTCGAACTCTTTCCAGCCGAGCACGCTGCGCTCGATCAGCGTCGAGTGCACGGGCGACAACTCCAGCGCCCGCTCGACCAGCTCCTCGAACTCGGCGCGGTTGTACGCGACGCCGCCGCCCGTGCCGCCGAGCGTGAACGACGGACGGATGATCGCGGGGTAACCGAGGTCCTGCACCACCTCGAGGGCGGTCGCGACGGACGTCACCGTGCGGCCCGCCGGCACCGCGAGACCGATGCGCTGCATGGCGGCGCCGAACTCCGCGCGATCCTCGGCCATCCGGATGGCGCGGGCGTTGGCGCCAATCAGCTCGACCTTGTGCTTCTTGAGCGTGCCGTCGTTGGAGAGCGCCATGGCCACGTTCAGGGCCGTCTGGCCGCCCATCGTCGGCAACAGCGCGTCCGGTTTCTCGCGCTCGATGACTTTGCGCACCCAGTCGGGCGTGACCGGCTCGATGTACGTCCGATCGGCCAGCTCGGGGTCCGTCATGATCGTCGCGGGATTCGAGTTGACGAGGATGACGGTGTAGCCCTCCTCTTTGAGGGCCTTCACAGCCTGGGTCCCCGAGTAGTCGAACTCCGCGGCCTGGCCGATGACGATCGGCCCCGACCCGAGCAGCAGGATGCGTGCGAGATCAGTTCTTTTGGGCATCGAGGACGTCTCGCAGGATATCGTCGAGCGTGCGACGTGGGCTCCAGCCCGTCGCCGCGCGCAACTTGGCGGCATCACCGACCAGATAGGGCCGCGCCTCGCGTCGCACCTGGCTGGCATCCATTTCGTGCTTCGGGGCGACGCCGAGGAGCTGCTCCAGGCGCGTATGAATCGCCTCGAGCGTGACGGCGCGGCCGGAGGCGATGTTGTACACCTCGCCGGGCACGCCGCGTTGCAGGAGCAGCGCGTAGGCGTCGGCGACGTCGTCCACATGCAGGAAGTCGCGCACCGCCGTCAGGTCCCCCACCGGGACTGCCGCCCAGCCGGCGCGCTTCGCCTCCCGCAGCATCTTACACCGGGCAGGCAGCCAGAAGCTTTCGTCCTGGCCCGGGCCGGAGTGGAGAAAGGGTCTCGCGATGATGAC
Source organism: Gemmatimonadota bacterium (assembly GCA_003220955.1). GTDB lineage: Bacteria > Gemmatimonadota > Gemmatimonadetes > Gemmatimonadales > GWC2-71-9 > 20CM-2-65-7. The sequence continues at coordinate 3,447 of QHTW01000026.1, forward strand.
CTTCAGCCCGCGGCAGCGCTCGGCTTGCCGTGTCGCGAGCTCTGCGCCCAGCTTGCTCGTGGCATAGGCCGTGGATGGCTGCACGCAGTCCTCTTCCTTAGTAGGGCGCTGTTGCCACGCATACACATCGGCGGTCGACGCCAGCAGAAAGATCGGCTGTGTCCGCCACTGCGCGGCGGCCTCGACCAGCGCGGCCGTGAGCTTCGCTGTTCCCTCGGCGTTGACTCGCCACGCCATCGCGGGATCACGATCGGCCGCGCGGCTGAGCGCAATCGCCGCCAGATGAATCACCGCGTCAACAGGCTCGGCAAAGCATGCGCGTACCGACACATCGTTCGTCACGTCGAGCGAGACGTGCGTGAGTTTTGCGTCCACCGGACCACCCGACGCTCCCGGCCCCACTGCCGCGATCACGCTGTCGCCTGCGGCCAGACGCCGCTTGACCAGGGCGCGTCCCACGAAACCGTTGGCGCCGGTGACCAGCACCCTCACGCCAGCCG
>QHTW01000322.1 GCA_003220955.1 Gemmatimonadota bacterium
CGGGCAGCTACACCGTCACGCTCACGGTCACCGACACGCGCGGAGCGTCCAGCTCGGCGACCACCACGGCGACGATCGCGAACCTATCGCCCGTGGTGAACGCGGGCGCCAATCAGGTCGTCGCCGCGGGCAGCCCCGTGACCCTCAACGCGAGCTTCACAGACGGCGGGAACGATGGCCCCTGGTCGTACGCGGTGGAGTGGGCCGACGGCTCGGCGCAGACCACCGGTAGCGCCACGCCTTCGACGCCGATCGCCCCCTCGCATGTCTACGCTTCGGGCGGGACGTACACCGTTCGCGTCAGCGTGACCGACAAGTTCGGCGCGACGGGCTCCGGAACGCTCACGGTGAACGCCGCGTCTCAACTGGTCACGCTCGTGGGCGCCGGCAACATCTCGCGCTGCGGCCGCACCGGCGACGATGCCACCGCGGCGATCCTCGATACCATCGCGGGCACCGTGTTCACCGCCGGCAGCGGGGAATTCGAGGGATCGCTGACCGACTACCAGACCTGCTACGGCCCGACCTGGGGGCGGCACAAGGCGCGCACATTCCCGGTGCCGGGGAAGCATGACTACGACTCGAGCGCCACCGCGGCCGGTCGAGCGCCACGGCGGCCGGCTACTTCGGCTATTACGGGGCCGTCGCGGGCGACCCGACGCAAGGCTATTACAGCTTCGACCTGGGCGCCTGGCACATCATCATGCTGAACAGCAACAACACGTTCGTCTCGACGGCCGTGGGATCGCCGCAGGAGACGTGGCTCCGGAACGACCTGGCCGGCACGACCAAGCAATGCGTGCTGGCAATCTGGCACCACCCGCGGTTCTACTCGACCACGTCGAGCACGGTCTCACCGAATTCGACGGTGAAGCCGTTCTGGGACGACCTGTATGCGGCGCACGCCGAGCTGATCGTCAACGCGCAAATGCGCGACTACGAGCGGTTCGCCCCGCAGAACTCCGCCGGCACCGCCGATCCAAACGGCATCCGTCAGTTCATCGTCGGGACGGGTGGCGAGGGTCTCGATGCCCCCAACACGCTCTTCGCGGCGAACAGCGAAGTGAACCTGAGCCAGGAGTTCGGCGTGCTGAAGTTGACCCTCGCCGACGGCTCCTACTCGTGGCAGTTCATCCCGGCCGGCGGCGGGACGGAGGCGCCACGGGGCGCCCACGCTGCTGTAAGTCGGTTGCTACAGCCGCGTGGCGCCACCGGGAATCGCTACGCCAACACACGTAATGACAACTGGTTACCCATGGTACCCGGGGCACGGCTCGTGCCTGTTCTCGCCCCGATGCCGAATGCCCGTCCCCCTCACCTGACGACCCATGCTCGAAAGTCAGGCGCCTGAGCGCCCCAGCGGCCCAAGCGAGCGCCAGGCGCGCTCGCTCGTCGTCGCGCTGGGCGAGGCCCTCGAGCGGCGCCACGTGATGTACTGCTGCCAGTGGAAGGGCAACTGGAAAAAGCGCCGCTGGATGTCGGGCGAGGGGGACATCGACCTGCTGGTCGAGCGCTCTACCGAGCCGCACTTCACCGCCGTGCTCGAGGAGCTCGGCTTCCGCCGCTGCACGCCGCCGCTCGAGGCGCGGGTGGCGGGGCTCGAGAGCTGTTTCGGGCTCGACCCCGCCACGGGGCGGCTCATCCACGTGCACGTGCACTATCAGCTGCTGACCGGTGGGTTCTGGACCACCATCTACCGCCTGCCGTTCGAGCGGTCGCTGCTCGAATCGGCGACGCACCGCAACGTGTTTCGCACGCCCGCGCCGGAGTTCGAGCTGCTGGTGTTCGCGATCCGCATGGTGCAGCGCTACCGCTGGCGCGACCTGCTGCGCGAGCCGGGCTGGCTCAAGGCCATCCAGGGCGAGCTCGACGCGCTGCTCAAGGAGGCGGAGCTGCACCGCCTGGGCGACGTGACGGCGCAGCACCTGCCGACCGTGGATCTGGCCTTCGTGGACGAATGTCTCGCCTCGTTGCGGCCCGGGTACTCGCGCTGGCGCCGCATCGCGCTGCGCCGGGATCTGCACGACCGGCTCAAGCAGGCGCCGCTGCGGCTGAAGCTGTGGCGCCTGGTGCGATCGGTGATCACCCTGCAGGGCCGACTGGGAGGACGGATGGCAAAGAAGGGATTCGCGCACGGCGGGACGGTGATCGCACTGGTCGGAGGCGACGGCGCGGGAAAGTCCACCTGCGTCCAGGAGCTGGCCCGCTGGCTGGGCGGCGACCTCGCCGTGATGACGGCCCACCTCGGCCGCCCGCCCCGCTCGGGGCTCACCCTCGCCGTGGGGGCGCTCCTCAAGCTACGCCGGCTCATCCTGGGAAATTCGGGCGACGAGGAGGGGACCGAGTTCCCGGGCTACCTCTACTGCCTGCGGGACCTGTGTACGGCGCGGGACCGCTATCGCCTGTACCTCCAGGCGCGCCGCTTCGCGCTCGCGGGCGGCATCGCGCTGTGCGAGCGCTACCCGATGCCCCAGAACTGGGAGCTGGCCGGCCCG